>CALHQU010000045.1 GCA_938038145.1 uncultured Candidatus Saccharibacteria bacterium | reverse complement strand
CCAGTTATAGCACCTGAAACGTAAATATGAGGAATTTTATCTTCATCTTTATCGCCAGCGCTAGTGTGTCCGCCGCTAAACTCAGCATCCGATGTAAATTTCAGCGTATCAATCGTATAGCTAGCGCATGTCGGACTAGCATCAGCATTGTTCATCTTCGAAACAGATAGACCCGACAAAGCAACGTTCAAATCATTCTGAATCTTCTCGCTAGCTCCGTTGGCACATGTAAATACCAGCTTAGCGCCCTCTGTTGGTACTTGGCCGTCTTTCCAGTTGCCAGCAGTTGACATTTTGTGGTCGCCAGCAGCGCCCGTCCACGTGAATGCAGTCGGCGCAGCATTGGCTGGCGCGTTAAATACCACTGCGCCAACAACAGCTGCCACTGACACAGCACTAGCCAATTTGACATAGGGAACACCCATATTGTTTTTCTCCTGTACACATTTGTGTTTTAATTTAGTTTACGCTTTTATGCTAGCATTACTTAACAATTTTTTCAAGTATTATAGTATAAAATACAACGAAAATTACACGCTTACCCTAATGTTTGCTGCAATAGTAAAACTATTTATAAAATCTATTTAAAAAGGCCTTGACTTAACCTGTCGAGGCCGTTTGCCCAGTATACCAGGCAATTTATCTATCAATTTGGCTCCGGCAGCTGGGCTCGAACCAGCGACCTATTGGTTAACAGCCAACCGCTCTACCACTGAGCTATGCCGGAATATGTCTTGTATTATAGCGAGTTTTTGAATAGTTGTAAAGTTACTGACGGACAATTTCCAATGCTTTTTTTAAAATCTCCACTTCCGAGCGTGATTTTTCGTCGTCCTCGGCTTCTCTCTTCTTAATTTCTTTCGCTAAATTTTGCCACCAAACTTCTTTTTTCTCACTACTCAGCGTCAAAGACCTAACTTCGCCGTCCTGCTTCTCTAAAAATCCCGCAGCCACCAAATTATCAACATGTTTTGCTACCGTCGATACCGATTTATAGCCCAAAGCGCGCATAATTTCCCGAAGCGTCGGACTATAGCCATTGCCCTTTATAAACCCATCGATAAAATCCAACATTATTTTTTGCTTTTTTGTCAGTTTCATATCTAAAGTATACACCATACGCTATACTTAAAATATGGCAAAAAAATACATTAACGACATTCGATTCTGGCTATTGGCTATTATTATTTTTGGCGGCGGCTTCGCCCTGCATCCCAGTGTCGGCTTATCAATTCTGGATTTCCCGTCGCTGCGCGTAGGATTATATCAGATCGCTGCTGTAAGCCTACTGTTATTTTCCTTGCCCTTGCTACTTAAAAAACGCCAAGAACTACTGAAAAACCGATGGCTAATCGACGGATTTTTGGCAATTTTTATCACCATTGTCGTCGGCATATTCTTCGCAGAAGCGCGCCTACGCACCGCGTTATATTCATTATCGCTATTATTCTTACTCACCGTCGGATTATCCGCTGGCTTAATTTACGGTGAATTATCAAAACCAGAAAAACGCAAACTCATCAATGTCGGATTATGGAGCGGGCTGGTTTTTGGGATTTTAGCAATCATTCAGCTCATCGTCGCTACTTTTGAACCAACAGGATTTGGTACGCTTTGCACTGGTTGTAAAGCCGACGTTTTTGGATTTCCACGAATCAATTTATTCGCCGCCGAACCGCAATTCTTCGCCAATTCTCTACTTCCAGCATTCTTCCTTGCACTCTTTCAGTCAAAATCTCACCTAGCCAAATTTAGCCTATTTTTCACAACTCTTGCCATATCTTTAACATTTTCCCGTGGCGGATTTTTGGCAATTTTTATCGCCATAATAGCCTTATTGATAATCGCTTTCGTAAAACAAATTGACACATCTTTTGCGTGCAAAAAACTTCCAATCATCTTCGCTGGATTACTATTCGGATTCACCTTATTATTCTCATCAGCCAACATTAGATACGCCAACACACCTTTCATTGCGCACAATACCTTCGTCAGTATGGTTGATCAATTATCTCTCGGGAAAATTAAGATTCCGCAAAAATCCATCGTCAAAAATCCGTCACCAAAACCCGCCGAAAACGTTCCGCCAAGCAACAATTCTTTCCAACCCGCCGGTTTCGTTGAAGCTTCCGCCAACGACAGACTCAGCGCCAGTGACTTAGCCATAAAATCTTGGCTGTCATCACCACGAACACTTCTCTTCGGCATCGGACTCGGCAACCTCGGAAATTTCATCCAAAAACACCTTCACATAAACGTCCCAACAGACCAAACAGTCTACGTTTTTTACATATTATTACTCAGCGGCTTAGGGATTGTTGGGCTATTCACCCTTCTAATTGTCCCATTGATAATTATATTTTTCGCCATAAAAAATATCCGTAAAATTAAAGCTCAATTTATCTTATCCTTGACCATCGCGATGTTTGTGCATTTCTGGTTTTTTGGCAGTTTTATAAATACGATTCATTGTTTTGCTATAATCGGCATATTTTTGTATAATTACCCCAGAGATTATGCGGAAAAAGTCTGATTTTTACTTCAAAATTGTTCTGGTCGTTCTTGATATCTTAGCTTTGTTAAGTGCATTTACTATTGCCTATATTTTGCGAATTTCCCTAGACCCTAGGCCATTCCATATCAGTATCAATGCTATAGATTTTATCACTTCCATCTTTATGACGTTGCCGTTGTGGATCGTGATGTTCTATTTCTTTGGCTTATACGACCGAGAGATTTACACGCACCCATTGCGAAACTTTGGACGAATACTTTTGGCGTCAATAACTGGAATTATGATTATGATTTCCGTGACGTTCTTTACTAACACTCCGTTATTCCCAGCCAAACTCGTCGCTGGTTATGCCACCGGAATTGGTTTTATTTTACTAATGATTTTCCGCAGCGCCGCCAATATTGTTCGTCTGAAACTATTAAAACGCGGCTTGGGAGCTCGCCGTGTTGTATTAATTGGCAATTGTGATTTAACTCACGTTCTGGCTGATTTTATAGAAACCAATCCGTTAACTGGCTTTAAGATTAGCGGAATTGTTGCGCAAACCCAGTTCATTCCTATTGAGTTAAAAAAGCTTCGACGCTCGTCATTAGAATCGGCGCTCACCAGAGATAAAATTGACGTCATCATCCAAACCGACTCAAAAAACGTTAGCGAGCATTATCAAATTGCCCAGAAACATTATTTGGATTTCTATCAAGCGCCGGAATTCGACGGAATTATGACCACCAAGCACACTATTGATATCATTGACTCCGTGCCGCTAATTCACACTCATCCGACACCGCTAATGGGCTATGGGCGAATTGTGAAGCGGATTATGGATATTATCGGTGGAACAGCTGGGATTATCATCGCCTCGCCAATTATGCTTTTGGTGGCAATTGCCGTAAAAATCAGCGACCCAGCAGGACCGATTTTAATGCACGGCAAACAGCAAAAACGTCTCACTCGTTACAATCGACCGTTTAAGGTCTACAAATTCCGCTCACATTACGCAAAGTTTGATGGCAAAACCGACGAAGAAGTGTTTCAAATGGTTGGCAAGCCTGAACTAATTGAAGAATATCGTAAAAACGGCGACAAGCTTGATCATGATTTTCGCGTAACGCCAGTTGGTCGATTCATTCGTCGCTTTAGCCTTGATGAATTGCCGCAATTATTCAACGTTGTTAAAGGAGATATCAGCCTGGTCGGACCGCGAGCGCTGGTGCCGCACGAATTAAGCGCCTACGACAAAAAACACGTTTTATTAGCGGTCAAATCAGGACTTACTGGACTGGCTGTAGTGTCTGGCCGACGCAGCATCAGCTTTGAAGAACGGCGACGAATTGACTTATATTACGTCCAGAACTGGAGTATCTGGATGGACATCACGATTTTATTAAAAACCTGCTTGGTTATTTTCCAGAAAGATAATTAATGAGTAAGCCAAAAATTGCCATAGTTCACGACTGGATTTACGGCGGCGGAGCCGAAAAGGTCGTTTTGGAAATTCACAAATTGTACCCAGATGCGCCAATTTACACTTCTTTTTGCAGCGATGAATGGCGAGAAAGATTAGACAATAAAGTCATTACCGGCTATTTACAGCGATGGCCATTTTCAAAAATTCGACGATTGTTGCCACTTCTTAGACAGTGGTGGTTCGCCAAGCTTGATCTTAGCGAATTTGACATTATCATCTCCAGCTCAGGAAATGGCGAGGCAAAATTCGTCCGCAAATCCAGACCAGATCAACTTCATATTTGTTATTGCCACACGCCAACGCACTTTTATTGGCGACATTACGACGAATATATCAAACGACCAAGTTTTCGCCCGCAATGGCTGGCACGCCTAGGCTTAAAAACCCTAGTCCGACCACTGAAAAAACGAGATTTTAACGCCGCTCAGCAAGTCGATGTTTTTATCGCCAATTCTACGGGAATTCAGGCTGACATTGAAGAGTTTTACCAGCGAAAAAGTACGGTTATTTTTCCGCCAATTGACGTGTCGAACTTTTCGCCACTTGCTAAAAATCGCAAGCAAACGTCCATCCCAAAAAAACCTCGCTGTCTGATTTGGGGGCGAATTGTGCCAATGAAACGGCTTGATATTGCTATTAAAGCTTGTCAGAAACTTGGTTGGCAATTAGATATTATCGGAAAAGGTCCAGACGTTGATAATCTAAAAAATATCGCCGATAAACATACTAATTTCTTAGGATTTGTCGATAATGCTACGCGAGAAAAATATATTAAAAAAGCAGATTTGTTTATTTTTTGTTCACACGAAGATTTCGGGATTGCACCAGTCGAAGCGTTGGCGTCTGGTATTTCAGTGGTTGCGTATGAAGCTGGCGGCGCGCTTGATTATATAAAACCCGAAAAAAACGGCTGGTTCTTTTCTGAGCAAACAGATTCTTCATTGATAGAAACCTTAGAGAAACTTCCTGGTAAAAAAGTTTCACCAACAAAAATCTCAGCCACGGCAAACGAATTTTCAGCTGCAATTTTCCATAAATCGATAAAAAATATAGTTGATAAATCATGGAAGGAACATTATCGTGAAAATCGTAATTGACGCCCGAACATTAAGGACTAGCACTGGTCGGTACATCGAACGGCTGATTCATTATTTGCAGAAAATTGATAATAAAAACGATTATGTTATTCTGCTCAAGCCAAAGGATTTTGATAGTTGGCAGCCGAGCAATCCGCGCTTTAAAAAAGTCGTTTGTCCCTACAAAGAATACACTTTCGCTGAGCAAATCGGCTTTAAAAAACAACTTGAAAGTCTTAAGCCAGACTTAGTTCATTTTGCTATGGTTCAGCAGCCTGTTTGGTATAATTCCAGTCCAGTTGTTACTACAATGCAAGATTTGACTACTGTTAGATTCAGGAATCCAGATAAAAATCCTGTCGTTTTCTGGATCAAGCAGCAAATTTATAAATGGGTCAATAAAAAAGTTGCGAAAAAATCTTCACACATCATCACAATTTCTAACTTCGTAAAAAATGATTTGATTAAATTCACCGGCGTAAACCCAGAGAAAATTACTGTAACTTTGGAGTCTGCGGATGAATTACCAAAAGGCAACGAACCTGTTGATGAGTTGATTGGTAAAAAATTCATTATGTATATCGGTAGACCAACGCCACATAAAAACCTTCGTCGACTAATTGACGCGTTTGCTTTGTTGCAGAAAAAATATCCAGATTTAACGCTGGCTTTGGCAGGTAAAAAAGATAGCAATTACACTCGCCACGAGACATATGTAAATGAGCATGGAATTAAAAACGTCGTGTTTACCGGCTTTATATCAGACGAACAATTGCGCTGGATGTATGAAAATACGACAGTTTATTGCTTCCCTTCGCTTAGTGAAGGATTTGGTCTGCCAGGGCTAGAGGCAATGCTACACGGCGCGCCAGTCGCCTCGAGCACGGCTACTTGTTTGCCAGAAACCCACGGTGATGCTGCTCACTATTTTGATCCTTTCAGCGTCGAGGATATAGCAAAATCAATTGACGACATCTTATCTGACGACAAATTGCGCAATGAACTCGTTAAAAAAGGCAGGAAACACGTTAAGACATTTTCATGGCGACGCATGGCCGAGCAAACTTTGGCTGTATATGAAAAATATGGTCGGAAAAGCTGAGATTAGCTTTCCTGTCCAGTAGCTTGATTAATTCGAGTAGACGAGTCTGCTTTATTTGAGCCGCCAACTCCATAGACCATTTCAATGTTGTACTTTTCGCAAACATCACGCTCTGGAACAACTTCCGGTGCCGACCTATCGCCACCATTTGCAAACACCAATTGACATCCCGGATATTGCCGAGCGATCATCTCTAAAGTTTCCGTAACCGGAGGATTCTCATCAATAGAAAGCATTACCTGATCCACGCCCTTTAATGCCCGCATTAAGCGAAGTCGATTCTCTTCATTAAGGATAATTTTTCCTTTTTTTAGCAATTGCTGTTTGTCGTTATTTACCACTACAATCAAATAATCACCCATTTTTGCAGCTGCTTCAATCATATCTAAATGCCCACCGTGTAATGGATTAAAATAGCCGCTAACAATTACAACTTTCATAATATCCTCCTCTATAACTTCTCTATTATACCTGATATACTATACTTATGACAAAGATGCTAGTCACGGGAGGCGCGGGATTCATTGGCTCGAATTTTGTGCATTACACCGTAAAACACAAGCCAGAATATGAAGTCACTGTTATTGACAAATTAACCTACGCCGGAAATCGTGCTAATTTGGAAACTGTAGCTGACCAAATTACATTCGTAGAGGGCGATATTTGTGACGCTGAATTAGTAGACAAATTAGTCGCTGAAAATGACATAGTTGTGCACTTCGCTGCCGAAAGTCACAACGACAACTCTCTGCGTAATCCATGGCCATTTGTTGAAACAAATATAATTGGCACTTATACTATTCTAGAGGCTATTCGAAAACACAATAAGAGATTACATCACATCTCAACTGATGAGGTTTTTGGCGATCTAGAGCTCGACGATCCAAATCGCTTCACAGAAGATACTCCATACAAGCCTTCCAGCCCCTACTCTAGCACTAAAGCTTCCAGCGACATGCTAGTTCGTGCCTGGATTCGTAGTTTTGGTATTAAAGCAACTATCTCAAACTGCTCTAACAATTACGGACCATACCAACACATTGAAAAGTTTATTCCGCGTCAGATTACCAATATTTTAAGTGATATCAAGCCAAAACTTTATGGTACCGGCGAACAAGTACGCGACTGGATTCATGTTGACGACCATAACTCAGCGGTTCATTTAATCCTAGGAAAAGGCGTTATAGGAGAAACCTACATCATTGGCGCAGATAATGATCACGTTAATAATAAGATGGTGATTGAATTGATTTGCGAGCTAATGGGTAAAGGTAAAGATTGGTACGAACATGTTAATGATCGTCCAGGTCATGATATGCGCTACGCAATGGATTCCAGCAAGTTACGCCGTGAGTTAGGATGGCAACCACAATACACAGATAATAAAACCGGCATGCACGATGGATTAATGCAAACTATTAACTGGTATCGCGAACACGAAGACTGGTGGCGCGCCCAAAAAGACGCCGTTGAAGCAGCTTATGCAAAACAAGGACAATAATTATGTTTGACCCAACTAACTACAATGAACTTACAGTCACTGAATCGTCAATTCCAGGGTTATTTGTTATTAAATTACCCGTACATGGCGACAATCGCGGCTGGTTCAAAGAGAATTATCAAAAAGAAAAAATGGAAGCCTTAGGCTTACCGTCGTTCGATATCGTACAAAACAATATCAGCTTCAATGACAAAACTGGCGCCACTCGTGGACTTCATGCTGAACCTTGGAACAAATTTATATCAACTGCTAACGGTCGCGTTTTTGGCGCCTGGTGTGACCTCCGTAAAGGTGATAGCTTCGGACGAGTATTTACGCACGAGATTAATCCGGGTACGGCAATTTTCGTTCCTAAGGGCGTAGCTAACGGCTATCAGACACTTGATGATAATGTCGCCTACACATATCTAGTTGACGCTCATTGGTTCCCGGATGCTAAATATACTTTTGTTAATTTATTTGATCCAGAACTAAAGATCAACTGGCCAATTGATAAGGATCAAGCAATTATTTCCGAAAAAGATGCCGCACATCCACTATTAAATAATGTAATTCCTATGGAGGTATAAAATTATGGACGATAATAAAATTTTCATTATTGGTGCTAACGGACAACTAGGATTAGCCCTACAAAGACAATACCCTAATGCCAAATCTGCTGACATTGACACTCTTGATATCACAGACTTAGAATCAGTTGAGTCTTTCGACTGGTCCAACATTGATATTGTACTTAACGCTGCTGCCTTTACTAATGTCGATGGAGCAGAAACCGAAGAAGGTCGCGTAGCGTCTTGGAAGGTTAATGCATCTGCGGTGTCTAACCTTACTCGAGTATGCCGAAAATATGATATGACAATGGTTCACATTTCCAGCGATTACGTATTCGACGGAACAAAAAAACCCCACACAGAGGACGAGCCACTTAGCCCGCTTAGTGTCTATGGTCAGAGTAAGGCCGCAGGAGACCTATTGGTCGAACAATTAGACCGCTTCTATCTACTTCGGTCTACATGGGTAATTGGTGAAGGCAAAAATTTTGTCCGCACCATGCTAGGATTAGCGGAAAAAAACATCTCACCAACCGTTGTTAATGACCAAATAGGTCGCTTAACGTTCACCAGTGAGCTAGTGCGTATTATAGATCATTTATTGTCAACTAAAGCTCCATTCGGAACTTACAATGCGACAAATGACGGACCACTCGCTTCTTGGGCGGACATTACTAGAAAAATATTTGAATTATCTAATCATAAAGACTTAATCGTTTCTAATACAACTACCGCAGAATATTTTGCCAACAAGCCTGGAGTTGCACCACGGCCGCTCAATAGTGATATGAGTCTAGACAAACTACACTCTACAGGATTTCAAAGCCGTAACTGGGAGGAAGACCTAAGGCAATACATCTCAAATAACGCCTAAAAAATACAACCTCCGTTAATCTCAAAACCGCTTAACCTTGATACTGTCGAATCATAGATATATAATCATATAACACAAAGGAGAATATGATGAAGGGAATAATTTTAGCGGGTGGATCGGGTACGCGTCTATGGCCAATTACAAAAGCCATAAGTAAACAGTTGATGCCTATTTACGACAAGCCAATGATTTACTATCCGCTAACCACGTTAATGCAAGCAGGAATTCGTGATATTTTGATAATCACTACTCCAGACGATCAAAACGGCTTCAAGAAACTTCTTGGTGATGGCTCGCAGTGGGGTATAAATTTAGAATACGCTGTTCAACCCACTCCAGATGGTCTGGCGCAAGCTTTTATTATTGGTGAAAACTTTATCGGCAATGATAAAGTGGCGCTCATACTTGGCGACAACATATTCTACGGAGCCGCCCTTGATAATTCATTACAAGAGTGCACAGACCCCGACGGCGGTATTGTATTTGCATATAAAGTGCTTGATCCCGAACGCTATGGAGTGGTTGAATTTAACGAGAATAATCAAGCTGTTTCCATTGAGGAAAAACCAGTGCATCCAAAATCCAATTTTGCAGTGGTAGGTCTATATTTTTATGATAACGATGTAATAGATATTGCTAAAAATGTAAAGCCATCCGACCGAGGAGAACTGGAAATAACATCCGTAAACGCTGAATATCTAAATCGCAAAAAACTCAAAGTGCAGACTTTAGACAACGGTGATGTATGGCTTGATACTGGCACGATAAATAGCTTAACCGATGCCGAAGATTTTGTACGTGTAATCCAAACAAGGACTGGACAAATAGTCGGATCACCCGAAGCAACTGCCTTTCAAAACGGTTGGATTTCCAAGGAGCAGTTAGAAATACTTGCCGAACCATTAAAAAAATCTGGATACGGCAAATATTTATAAACTCCTACAAGCACTGACGACATCGTTCGTAGACAATCCATCCACATTCACAACCACAGCTCTGTCGTAGCCGAGGGTGCTATATACAGTATTCTTAATTAAATCATCCCTGGTTAAAATAAGCCATTTTTTATTCCACATTTTTATTATTATCCTTTGAAAAAATAAATAAATTAAAAACCAGAAAGTTCCAAATTGCAAACACTGCAGTAACTATAACTTTTGCCCATTGGATATCCAGTATGTTAGAGTTTACTAATGTAGCAATAATTACTGAAGTTGCCACCATATTGAAAATACTAAGTAGCGTATAGAGAATAATTTGCGATCTTAAAGAAAATCTATCATATTGACTATGATTAAAAACTTTCTTACGATTCACAGGAAAGTTAAAAACAAATCCTGACAAAAAGCCGATACCACTAGCCAAAAAAGCTGGCAAATGTATATTGTGGTATAAAATATACGATATTGACGTGTCTATTAGTAGCGTAATACCGCCTACGACAAGAAATAAAAAGATTTTTAAAAATATACCATTTTTCATATTATCTTTATTAAGAATATCATATTCGTTCATAATGCATATACGATTGTAGTATAATTGATTATATGTACAGAAAACTAGAGACCGCAGTCGTTATACCTTGTTATAACGAAGAGAAAATGATTACTCAAACAATAAAGAAAATACCAGAATACATAGATCATATTATAGCCGTTAATGATGCTAGCACTGATAACACTATTGGAGTCTTGAACAAACTAAAAAAACAATACAGTAAGCTTATTATTGTTGACAATAAGGTAAATCAAGGCGTCGGAGGAGCTCTTATCGCTGGATATGATTATGCGATAAAAAATACTAAAACAACAGCTATCGGTATAGTCGCAGGAGATGATCAGTTTGATTCATCATATCTAAAGGCAATGTTAGATGACTTCATAGATCAATCAGCAGACTACGTAAAAGCAAGCAGGTTTTTCCATCGAGAAGCCTTCAAAACTATGCCAAAATATCGCCAATTTGGAAATATATTCATATCTCTACTCACCAAATTTTCTACTGGGTATTATTCTATTACAGACATCACTAACGGGTGCGGTTGGCTACGTCGTGAAATAATCGAAAAAGTCGATTTTTCTATAGTAGAAAAACGTTATGATTACGAAACTAGTATGCTGACTGCTCTGTCGATAGCTAATGCTAAAGTTATTGACCATGCTGTACCAGCACATTACGGCGACGAAAAATCAACCATCAAACTAATCCCGACAGCCTGGAGAAATCTAAAGGCTGTATGGAAAGGATTCTGGCGCAGAATTTATTATAAGTATGTATTATATGGTTTTCATCCCGTAGCACTATTCTTATTTACAGGTATGTTTTTCTTAATAATATCGCTATTATTGGCTATATTTTTGTTATATGTTAAGTTATTTGCCCACCAGTCACCGACCGCAGGCAGCGTAATGTTAGCTGTACTGCCGTTTATACTAGGAATACAGTTAACGTTGACAGCCCTTACAATCGACGTATCCAACGAAAATAATAACTTTAAGAAATAGGCTACTAGATTAAAGATTAATGTTAGCCACGTCACCAATACCGTCGACTAAATAGTCTGGCTCCATTGATTTCAAGAATTCCTTACTACGAATTCCACTCAAAAGAGCAATACTGGTTGCATTGAGCTGCTGAGCCGCAGCAACATCAGCTTCAGTATCTCCAATAATAATAGAGTCTCCGGGATTATCTATTGTTTGCTTAATTATATCTGCCTTTTTTAATAATGTGCCTTCTTTTGTGTCACTATGTCCTGATAAAATTTTTTCAAAAAAGCACCCAATTCCCAACTTTTCAATCTGCTTATCTAGAGCGTCTGAGTTTCGTCTTAAACTAAGTAAGTATAGCTTATTACCATTCGAGGACAGCTTTTTTAGCGTAGACAAGCTATCCACAAAAAGCTCATCTCTATACAACTCCTCCAATGATTCTATGCGATCAATAAATAATTTGAGATAATCATCCCTATTATTTACCTCAAGCCCACTCATCGGCAATAATTCATTCCAGGAAATATTATCACGTTTCAATTCCCAATATTTCTTCTGATCAAGAGGTGTGCCGCCCATTTTTTCGACACACTTCTTATATACTCTATAATGACGCGGGGCAATATCAACTAAAGTACCGTCAAAATCTATAAATATATTTCTATTTGCAATTTTCATAGAGATCACCCATCTCCTTAATTTTATCCGGAAAGAACACTTTAGGATGATAATCAAGTAGACTCTCTGCCTTTGATATATCAATAACTATATCGCAACCACCGTTATCGGACATAATATTTATACAGCTACTAGATCGCATACTTTTAATAATTGACTCCGCTGTTTCTTTAATAGAAACTCCCCTACCCGTCCCAATATTGACCACTCCAGCACCCGCCGAATTAACTGCACATATAATACTACTAGCTACATCGTCAATATGTACATAGTCGCGAAGAACTAGTGGACCATTGATAGTAAGATTATCTCCAGACTTAGCCGCCCTAATGAAGTTAGGAATAGCCCTAGCAATTGGGTCATATCCGCCATACATTATTGAAAATCGCAGAATGGTAAGCTCTTTATTATTTTTTTGCGCAAATGATTGAGCAATTACTTCGCTAGCTATCTTAGTGGAACTATAATATGAACTACCAGACACGACATTATCTTCCGTAATCGGACCACTAATTTTTGTTTTATCATAAGCTTCTACAGTACTGCCGATAACAATCTTTTTTGCCTTTTTACCAAAATACGTTAGAAGATTAATAGTCCCATCTATATTACCTTCCTTGCACTTCTCTAAACTGTCTTCGATAGATTTTTTTGGTACAAAAGCCGCCAAATGAACTATAACGTCAAACTCTTTATCAGCCAATACATCGGCAGCTATCTTTGAGCTCTCCTTACTAGACAAGTCACATTCAACCCACTTAACATCATCGTAATCAATATTAGATCTGCCTAAACAAATTATCTCCCAGCTGGCAGGCGCCATTTCCAAAAAACGCCTGCCAACAAAACCAGATGCGCCAGTAACGAGAATTTTCACCTATGATATTTCCTTAAGGATACGATCACGCTGAGCAACACTCTCTTCTACAACTCCCATATCCGACAAAACTGGTCGGAAATCCATTCCTCGAATCCATACTAGACCATCCGGTAGAGGATTGGTGTTATTATCAATTGCAGGAATCTCTTCACCATAGCCAAGCTTAACAAACATTTCAGGCATATTAAGACCCGCTTGTGTAAAGAATTCGTGAGTTGTAAAGAATCGGCCAATATTAATTTCTGTTGGATTTGGTACACCATTTTTGTCGTAAGCCATATCCACACCAAATAGACCATCTGGCCTACTATCAACAGCCAACACAGCCCTACGGGCAATATCATCAAGTTCAGCATCCGAATAAGTTAATCCCGTTCCAGTAGCGCCGGTGACACCTGATGGAGAAATTTTTGACAACTCCCAATATAAGCGCTTGCGTCCTTGAGCAACAACTAACTCGCCATCTTTCCATAACGACATCCAAGTAACCGTCTCTGGCTCAAGCAATTCTGATACTGTAAAATTACCAGACCAAGAGCCATTTTTCTCTTGGAAATCTAACCAGTTTTTAGCAGTCTTAACATCGTGAACTGGAAGGGATCCACGACCACCAGCTCCTGATATTGCGCGAATCCACATAGATCCACCCATCTCCTCTAATAGAGCATCTAAATCAGTATCTTTACCTTCAATTAGTTTAGTCTTAGGAACTTTAATGCCGGCCTTCTCCCATAGTTTAAACGACTCAAACTTATCTTGAAGGATTTTAACGGTTTCCTTGGCTGGAAAGAATGTTTTGGCTTTAATTTTCTCTCGATTCTCGCTCAAAAACCCAACCTCAACATCGTTTTGAGCGTGTACAAACTCAATATTTTCCTTCTCTATAATGTAATTCAAAAAATCAATGTACTTTGGGTCGTTTGCCAACGGTGCTAGATATTTAACATCAACTTCAGCACGCTGTAAATAATATTTATCAGCATCTGTGCCAACAATGTAATATTCTTCATCCGCAGCCCTAAGAGATCGAATAAAGTTTGCAGAAGGCGATCCACCAGCACCTGTTACTAAAATTCTTTTCATATTATCCTCCTATTTAACGTCAAAAGGCGCAACAGCCTCTAATGATATTTTTAACGCTTCGCGCGCATCTACCGGATCAACAATTGATGCCGTCCTGCCCATAGATTTAGCCATAAAAGCTTTCAGTTCAGCAGCTAAAGGCTCTTCAAAATCAACTTTTATCACACGCTTTTCTGGATCACCAACCTGCAAAACAAATTCAGTAAATCCATCTTTCTGAATCTCTTTCATATTATGTTTATAATATGTAAGTTCCTGTGTTATATAATTAGCCTCTAGATAACCTAACGATCCAGTCAGTGCAATGGTACGAATTTTTACTGGAGTCAGCCAATTAGCCTGAATAAATCCTGATGCTCTACCATAATCCATTAATATTTCTGCTGAATCAATTTTTTTACTATGACGAGTACGCGATCCGTGGCTATGAATAGCTTTAGGTTTTTGTCCTAATAGATAATTAACTATATCAACGTCATGAACTGCAAGGTCAATAATTACATCCGTTTTTGGCTCAACAGCAGGAAAACCACCAACACGCTTACATACTACCGAGGTTATATCACCTATAGCATTGTCATCGATCATCTGCTTCAGCTTCTTAATAACTGGATTAAACCTCTCTATATGACCAACTGTAAACGTAACTCCATTTTCCTCAGCACAAGCAATTAGTTTATCAGCCTCTTCCACCGAAGATGCAATTGGTTTTTCAAGCATACAATTAACACCTCGAGACATCACCTCAGTTGCAACTTCAAGATGAAATGGAGTAGGCACAACCACAGACACGGCATCTGGATGAACTTTCTCAAGCATTTCCTTGTAATCAGTAAAGAATTTTGTTTTGTATTCGTCAGCTAACGATTTTGCGGCTGGATTAACGTCTGCTATTGCCACTAGTTCAGATTCTGGAAGCATGAAATAATTACGCACATGATTGCGCCCCATATTTCCAGTACCAATGACAGCAACCCTTATTTTGCCTTCTTTATTATTAGTCATTTACGGCTTCCTTAATTGCGCTAGCAATTACTTCAATATCAGCATCTGTAACTTTTGGATGAACAGGCAAAGACACGACTCTTGCAGCCAGATCTTCAGCAACAGGAAAATCTCCCACTTTATATCCAAGTTTTGAAATATGTGGATATACATGCAACGGTTTTGGATAATAAACTCCAGCGCCAACCCCTTTTTCTCTTAATTTAGCTATAAAATCATCTCTTCGTATACTCTTATCTAGTAAAATAGTATATTGGTGATATACATGATTTCTATTGCTTGCAATCTTCGGTAAGACTATCTTTTCAATTCCAGCCAACGCTTCATTTAACATATTAGCGTTATGTTGTCGCCTATTCGTAAAGTCTTCTACTTTCTTTAATTGCTCAACGGCGATAGCACCGTGCAAGTCTGACATACGATAGTTATATCCCAAATCAGCATACTCGTAAGATGAAGTCATTCCGTGCTGCCTGAATGAGCGAATAGCAGCCGCAGCATCATCGCTATTGGTGGTACAACGCCACCCTCACCACACATAATATTCTTTGTAGCATACAGTGAAAAACATCCAAAATCACCCAAGGCACCAGTTTTCACGCCGTCATATTCTGCGCCAATTGCCTGACATGCATCTTCAATAATTTTGAGTTCGTGCTTATCTGCAATTTCTCGTAACTCCTTCCAATCGCAAGGTTGACCATACAAATCAACTGGAATTATAGCCTTAGTCTTATCTGTAATAGCTGCTTCTATTTTTGAAACATCGATATTAAATGTCTCCTCATCTATATCTACAAGAACTGGTCGAGCACCCAACATTAGTATAGGGTTGATCGTAGCAATAAAGCTGTATGGCGTAGTGATAACTTCATCGCCTTCACCAACTCCCGCAGCATATAAAGCACAGTGAATAGCAGCCGTACCGCTATTTACAGCTAAAGCATGTTTCACTCCACAATATTTAGCCCAACTTTCTTCAAGCTCAGCGACTTTCGGACCCTGAGCCAGCATACCTGACTCTATAACTTCATTTACCGCCCGACGCTCCTCTTCCTCTATAACGGGTGATGCAATATTTATCATTACGTAGCCTCCTTATACTCTTACTACCTTCAACAATTATAGCACATTACTCATTTTTTATTTTTCGTTTTTTAGACTTGTTCTCAAAAAACACAATCTTTATACTTGCTATTTTTACTGTATACTAATAAATGTTATGCAAGTTCTACGTTCTATTTTTACAAAATTAAAAGACGATTCGTATAAAAAATGGATTTTCCCGTCTACTATTATCTTTTGTCTAATTTTTGCGACAGGATTTAAGATATCTGGATCTTCATTTGGCTTATATTATGACTCTTTCCTTAATGGCAAATCATCTAATCTCATATCAGGCGAAGCTCGACCTATTCGCAGCGACGAGTGGCTAGTCGTTACACAATTTACAATTGCACAAAAAGAAGCTGGGTATCCACTGACAAACAAGAACTTTGGCAATTCTGGCAAGAATATGAGCCTTATATCTGATGCTCCATATAAAGAATGGTCAACAGTATTCCGACCTCAAAATCTTGCCTTTTTAATAGTTCCTTTCGAGTTTGCTTTTGCCTTTAAGTGGTGGCTATTATTAGCATCATTGCTATTAAGTATATACTTTCTATCGTTAAAATTTCTTCCCAATAAATACGCGCTGTCAGGATCTATCGCTATCATAGGCT
>CALHQU010000044.1 GCA_938038145.1 uncultured Candidatus Saccharibacteria bacterium | reverse complement strand
TGCCGACGAGCGTGCTTAAACGACCAATTATTGCCTTCACGCGGAAAATCAATCCATTCCGGATGCCCGAATTCATTGCCCATAAAATTCAAATAACCGCCGCCGTGCAGCCCCGCGGTCATCAAGCGAATCAGTTTATGCAGCGCCACGCCACGCTCAACCGTTAAGTCTGGGTCAATTTTATCCATATGCCAATACATATTTTTATCAATCAATCGGAAAACCAGCGTTTTATCACCGACGAGCGCTTGATCGTGACTTTCGGCGTAATTGATGACTTTTTCCTCTGGACGATGCGAACTCAAAGTGTAAGCCAATTGCCCCAAATCCCAATCTTCATCATTTTTCTCTTTCAGGGTTTTTATCCATAAATCTGGCGCGCCCATTTGCAAGCGATAATCAAAGCTCAGCCCGCCGTCCTTTGTCGATGCGCCCAGTCCAGGAAAACCGCTCATTTCCTCTGCAATTGTCGTGGCGTCGGGGCGAACTGCGTGAATGGTTTCATTTGCCAATCTTAAATAAGCGAGCGCGTCTTTGTCGACATTGTTGCGGAAATAATCGTCATAGCTAGTGAAACTTTTCCCGAGTCCGTGGTCGTGGTAAATCATGCTAGTTACACCATCAAACCTAAATCCATCAACGTGATATTCATCTAGCCACCATCGGCAATTGCTTGCCAAAAAATGCAAAACTTCCGGTTTGCCGTAATCGAATAATCGCGAATCCCATTCAGGATGATTTGTTGGCTTGAAATATTGCGTCGGATCGCCGGCAAAATTGCCCAGACCTTCGACTTCGTTTTTGGCGGCGTGAGCGTGAACAAGGTCAATGATGACGCGCAGTCCCATTCCGTGCGCCGCGTCGACCAATTTCTTAAAATCGTCGGGCGTGCCAAATCTTGACGAAACCGCAAAAAAGTTGCTGACGTGATAGCCGAAGCTGCCATAATATGGATGTTCTGCGATTGCCATAAGTTGGACTGTGTTATAGCCAGATTCCTTAATTCGCGGCAAAACTTCCGTGGTAAATTCACTGAAACTGGCAACTTTTTCTTTCTGGCTACTCATACCAACATGCGCTTCGTAAATCAGGGGAACTTTTGGCTTGGGCGGAGTTTTATATTGCCAATCATAGGGAGTCTTTGGCGACCATACAACTGCGGAAAAATCGACAGAATTTTCGTCCTGAACGACGTAATTTGCGTATGAAGGCAGTCGCCAGCCATCGCCGCCAGACCAATAGACACGCAATTTATATTTCTGTCCGTGACGAAGTGAATCTTCAGGAAGATTTATGCTCCATTCGCCATTCTCGCCGCGATTTAAAGAGAATTCCTCACGTTCTTTCCAACCTGAAAAATCGCCAACCAAGAATATTCGAGTGGCGTTCGGCGCCCATTCTCTAAAAGCCCATCCTGCATCTGTTTTATGGAGTCCGAAATGTAAAAAACCCATCGCGAATTCGGCTGGCGTCTTGCCGCTTAAAACCGTTTTCAGTTTCGAAGAAATATACTTCTCACGCGCCTGAATTGTGGATTTGTGCGGGGCTAGCCACTGGTCCAAATCAACGAGGGTTTTACTGCTCATGTTTCTAGTGTAGCGGAAAAAACTGATATAATCTATCAAATGAGACCTTTTTCTTTTGAAATAACTTCACGATTTAACGACACGTTGGCGCGAACGGGAATTATTCACACGCCACACGGTTATATTAAAACACCGGCGTTTATTGTGGTTGGAACTAAGGCTAATGTTAAGGCGATGATTCTGGAGATGGTGAAGGATGTTGGTGCGCAGGCGGTGCTAGCGAACGCTTATCATTTATATCTGCAGCCGGGACACGAATTGATTGAAAAGGCTGGATATCTTGGCAAATTTATGCACTGGGATGGTCCGACTTTTACGGATAGCGGCGGTTTTCAGGTTCTGAGTTTAGGCTCTGGCTTTAAGAAAGTTTTGGCAATGAGCACTGATGTTGATGAAGAAATTGCGATTGCTAAAAAATCGTCGCGCCATGCTTGGGTGGACGAAAACGGCGTGATGTTCAAGTCACATTTGGACGGCTCTTATCATAAATTTACGCCAGAATTGTCCATGCAAATTCAGGCTGGAATTGGCGCTGACATTACTTTTGCGTTTGATGAATTGACTTCTTTGATTGATCCGTATGAATATCAAGTTGAGGCGCTGGCCAGGACGCATGCCTGGGCGGAGCGAAGTTTGGCGGAAGTTAAGCGCTTAAGGGCGGCTCGTCCAGATAAGCCGTATCAAGCTTTATTCGGTGTTTTGCAAGGCGCGAATTACGAGGATTTGCGAAAGCAAACTGCCGAGTTTTTGGGCGCGATGGATTTTGATGGTTATGGCATCGGTGGCGCGCTGGAAAAGGAAACTATGGCACAGACGATTCAGTGGGTTAATCAAATTCTGCCTGAAAATAAACCGCGTCATTTACTGGGAATTTCCGAGCCTGACGATATTTTTGCGGCGATTGAGCAGGGAATTGACACCTTTGACTGTGTGAGTCCGACGCGAGTGGCTAGGAACGGCGCCGCTTATACGCCGTTTGGCCGGGTCAATGTGCGCGGCCAGAAATACCGTGAGATGTTTGCGTCGATTATGGACGATTGCGATTGCTATACTTGCAAGAATTACACGGCGGCTTATCTCTGTCATCTTTTGCACGCTCGTGAATCGTTGGCTGGAACGCTATTGTCAATCCACAACGAGCGATTTATCGTTAAGTTGGTTGATGATATTCGTGCCAGCTTGGAGGATGGAACTTTTTACGAGTTTCGCGATTCGTTCTTGGCGAAGTATTATAGTAAGAAATAGGCTATTTACAACTGATTGGAAAATCGTTATAATTAAACTCATACGCCGTGAGGTCTTTTTTATGGACTGTACCCGCGTGAAAAATAATAATTAAATTAAGGAGAACTTCTACAAATGGCAGATGCATTTGACCGAAGCAAACCGCACGTTAACGTTGGTACAATGGGCCACGTTGACCACGGTAAGACTACGCTGACTGCTGCGATTACTGCAGTGTTGGCAAAGCGCCTACCAAGCGCAGTTAACAAACCTGTTGCGTACGACCAGATCGACAACGCACCAGAAGAGAAGCAACGTGGTATTACTATCGCGTCTTCACACCAAGAGTATGAATCAAAGAATCGTCACTATGCACACGTTGACATGCCAGGACACGCTGACTACGTCAAGAACATGATCACCGGTGCTGCTCAGGTTGACGGTGCGGTATTGGTTATCGCTGCAACTGACGGCCCAATGCCTCAGACTCGTGAGCACGTTTTGCTTGCAAAGCAGGTTGGTGTGCCAAAGATCGTTGTCTTCTTGAACAAGATGGACATGGCTGACGAAGAAATGGTTGAGCTGATCGAAGAAGAAGTTCGCGAACTTCTTGAAAAGAACGGCTTCGACAAAGACGCTCCAATCATCAAGGGTTCTGCTCTTAAGGCTCTTGAAGGTGACGAAAAATACGAAGACGCTATTATGGAATTGGTTGACGCAATGGACAGCTACATTCCAGAGCCAGCACGTGACATGGACAAACCATTCATTATGCCAATTGAGGACGTCTTCTCAATTAAGGGTCGTGGTACAGTAGCAACTGGTCGTATCGAGCAGGGTGTTGTTAAATTGAACGACGAAGTTGAAATCGTTGGTTTGAAGCCAACTCAGAAGTCAGTTGTAACTGGTATTGAAGCCTTCAAGAAATCTCTTGACCAAGGTCAAGCAGGTGACAACGCAGGTGTCTTGCTACGTGGTATTGAGCGCAGCGACATTGAGCGTGGTCAAGTTTTGGCAAAGCCAGGCACAATTACTCCACACACTGAGTTTGAAGCTGAAGTTTACATCTTGAAGAAGGAAGAAGGCGGTCGCCACACTCCATTCTCAAAGGGCTACAAGCCACAGTTCTACTTCCGCACAACTGACGTTACTGGTGAAGTTGAATTGCCAGCTGACAAAGAAATGGTTATGCCAGGCGACACTGTAACCTTCAAGGTTAAGTTGCTTGCACCAATCGCTATGGAGCAAGGTTTGAACTTTGCTATCCGCGAAGGTGGCCGTACAGTTGGTGCTGGTGTTGTTACAAAGATTAACAAATAATCTTGATAACACAAGCCTAATTAAATCCCCCGGACTTTCGGGGGATTTTTGATTGCTACAAGAAGGGGTTAATTGACAAAGCGGTAATGTTTATGGCAGAATAAAGACATCTAATATAAAACAGAAAAAGGAGATTTTGGTGAACAAACAGAAATTGCTAATTGTTGGCGGAGGCGGAATGGTCGGTGCAACGGCGGCTTATGCATGCGCATTGCGTAGTGTTATTGAGGAAATTGTGTTGATTGACCGTAATGAGGATTTGGCTTGGGGTCAGGCGGCCGACATTAATGACGCGATGGGAATTGACAGAAATGTCGTGGTTCATACGGGAGATTATTCTGACATCAATGACGATGACATTGTTGTGATTACTGCGGGTGCGCCGCAACTTCCTGGACAAACTCGATTAGAATTGATTGACGTTAATGCGAAAATTATGCGTGATATTGTGAAAAATATTATGGCGAATGGTGCGAAGCCGTATTTGGTGATTGTCAGTAATCCGGTTGATGTTCTGACTTACGTGGCGCTTAAGGAATCTGGTTTGCCGAAAAATCGCGTGTTCGGGACGGGTACGACGCTTGATACTTCGCGAATGAAGTCGTATTTGGCGGACGCATTGAATGTCGACAGTAAAGCGGTTGACGCTTATATTTTGGGCGAGCATGGGGATTCATCATTTTCGACAATTGAAACGGCGCAAATTGGTGAAGTGCCGATTAAGGAATATCCTGGATTTACAGAGGAAATGATTGACGGAATTGAGCAGAAGGTTCGCGACCGAGCGTATCGGGTGATTGAAACGAAGAAATCGACGTATTTTGCAATTGGGTTTGTTGTGTCTAAGATTGTTTCGGCGCTCCGAAAATCGACACACACGGTTTATCCCGTCTGTTCTTTGGCTGAAGGCGAATATGGATTGAATAATGTTGTGCTTGGATTGCCGTCAACAATCAGTAGCGACGGCGTGAAGATTTTGGCAGGCTATCCACTTACCGAGCGAGAAAAAGAATCGCTGAATAAATCTGCTGGAATTATTGCGGAAATGATTTCTCATCTTGAAAATCCCAAAAATTACTGATATAATCGCATAGTTAATAATAATTTATCTCGAGAACTCGATTGACTATAAATAGGGCAATTAGAGGTTACGAGATTGCACATAAGAGGAGGAGCTATGGCTCAAGATACAGGGATTAAAATCCGTATTCGCCTGAAGGCTTATGACCACAAAGTCATTGACCAATCAGCAAAACAAATTATCGACACCGCAATTCGCACAGGTGCCAACGTGGCTGGTCCAGTGCCTTTACCAACTCGACGCAGCACTTACACCGTCGTAAAGAGTCCACACGTTTACAAAACTGGTGGTGAATCTTACGAGCGCCGCGTCCACAAGCGTCTGATTGACATTACAAACGCTACACCAAAGACGATTGATAGCTTGCAGAACTTGAATTTGCCAGCTGGCGTTGACGCTGAAATTCGTATGTAATTTTAACGATATATAAAATTTCCGCCTCTTGAATGGGGCGGATTTTTTGTGCTATAATTCCATTCAGCTTATGACAAAACAAAAAACTCGTACTTATGCTCGCAATCGCTCGAAGTCTAGCGAGCTGTTTAGTCGCAAGGGGCGCGAACGTATTTATGATAACGACGGCTCATTTTTCTTGAAATTGGTGGTTTTTGTGATATTAAGTGCGCTGTGGCTTCGTCTAAAAAATCCAATTGAAGTTGGCGGTTTGGTTGTTCAAGCTATTCCTGTCGGGCTATTTATTGCGCTGCTGCTGGTATTAAAGATTGAGAAATATCAATTCAACCGGAAAATTTGGTATGTCACGATAATTTTCATGGCAATTCTGACTTCGTTTACGCCGGTTGGCGTGATGATTTAGCTTATGCTTACGAAGTATTAAGGGATGTATTAATAATCTCCGCCATTAATGTAAATACTATGATTGACATTCTAGCTATTTTTTAGTATAATAAAAACATGGAAAACACTAGATCTAATTCTCCGTCGATCTCAGCTAGTTTAGACGGTATTAAAGCTACTAATACAAAGGTTAATTATTGGCCGTATCTTGTATCAGATCAAGAGGTTTTAGGGTATTTTAACGAACGACGATACTTGGCCCATAATTCCACCAGAAGAGGAGTTGAATCCTCAACAGAGAGAAGCCTTGGCTGTCTTCGGCAATGCTGACAATTTACGGGAAGATCCCAGTTATGAAACCATAACGGCTACATCTTGTCTATTAGTAGAGGCAGAGGCAAGACGTCTCAGTAGGCAAAAAACAACACAGGTGGTAGATAAAGGTATAAAGTCAGGGATAATTGCTAAAGAAGATAGGGATCGCATAATAGATGAGTATGCTGAGCCAACTGAAGGGACGATCCTTACTCTGCGCCGTCAAGTGTTCAACAACGACCTAGATGAGAACAGTCTCTTTCGTGAATATCTTCAGCCTGGAGCTTCAAACTTAGGTAGGCTAGCTATACTGGAGTGTCTTGGCTTTAGCGAAGCGAGCGTCCGAGGAGCTATATCATGCGGGAGCATAGATGATTACGAGAGCAAGAAATCTAAAAGTGAAGAGTTTTTTGCCTTAACTGATAAGGAGCGCGAAGAGAAATTAAAAAAGCTTCTTAAACAATCTGAATATGCAATCAGGCGACAGCGAGCAGACAGAGAAAAGCGCGAACAAGAAGCTGCCCTGGAAGCCGCCTATAAGAAAATGTTCGGGGATGACTTGGAAGGGGCTACTCGGCGGATAGAGAGAGACGTAGAATCACTGCAACAAGATGGCTATGTATTAGAATGCTTATCAGCAAAGCTTATACACAATAGAGAAGAGACCGAACTTATCACAGGAAATCTAGGGGAGCTACGCCAAGCCTTTCCGGATTTATGTCACCCAAGCGGACTAAACGCGCTTGATTATTTAGCAGAAAAATGTTCTGCAGACACGAAAATGGCAGTGTTAGTGGGTGCTCAAGTTATGGGAACAGGCAAAGTATACGCTCTTGGTACAAACTTAGCAACTATTTATAAAAAATCAGACTCCTCAGAGGGCTGACCCTAGTCGGACTCGTTGACAGTCTATAGCTTCATGTGCTATAATTACGAGGTAATTTCTATTACGCGTAATATCAACTGTTCTCCTTGGTGAATGAGCAGGTCTGGCTATGAACGGGTGTTTATATTTAACATCTTTTCAGAATCCAGAAACCGCACGTCATCAGGAGTATTTAAGTGGGAGTGAGGAAAAGTGAAAACACTTCTCGGTACCAAACTTGGTATGACCCAGCTCTTGGCTGAAGACGGCAAAGCCATTCCGGTAACGCTGATCCAAGCCGGCCCTGTCACCGTTACTCAGGTGAAGACTGTCGAAACCGACGGTTACAATGCGGTACAGGTAGCTTTTGGAGAGGGTAAGAACCTGAGCAAGGCCGTGGCTGGACACGTTAAGCCAGCCCAAGTGACCCCGAAACATATTCGGGAATTCCGTGTCGACCAGATTCCAGAGGATCTGAAAGTTGGCAGTGAAATTAATGTTTCCGCGTTTGAAGTCGGCGATTTTGTCGATGCAACCGGAACCAGCAAAGGTAAAGGTTTCGCTGGAACCATTAAACGCCACAACTTTAAGCGTCATCGTAAGACGCACGGTGGTAAAGGTAATACTCGTAAGCCAGGTTCAATTGGCTCGATGTATCCACAAAAAGTTTTCAAGGGTAAGACGATGGCTGGCCATATGGGTCACGAGCGTGTTACTGTTAAGAACTTGGAAGTGGCATATGTTGATCCAGAGACCAATCTAATCGGGGTTAAGGGCGCTGTTCCTGGACCACGAAAGGGGCTGATTATTTTAGGAGGTAACAAGTAATGGCAGATTCAACCAAACTTCCTAAAGACATTTTTGCTGTGGAAGTGCCAAATCACGAATTGTTGAAATTGGCATATGACAGCTACTTGGCAAACGCACGCCTAGCTAGCGCTACAACCAAGCAGCGCGGCGAAGTTTCTGGTGGTGGTAAGAAACCATGGAAGCAAAAGGGAACTGGTCGAGCACGTTTCGGTTCAACCCGTAACCCAATCTGGCGCGGCGGTGGTGTAGTATTTGGCCCACGCGGCAACGAAAACTACACTAAAAAATTGTCAAAGACTGCTAAGAAAGTGGCAGTTCGCCAAGCTTTGACTGTAGCTAACGAAGCTAAGAAAATTGTCGTTAAAGACGTTAAGACTACTGGCAAGACCAAGGAAGTCGCAACATTCCTAGCTGACAACAAGTTCGAGCGCCGTGTTCTGATCGTTGTAGATGAGAAGACGCCAGAACTTATGCGTGCTACAAACAATATTCAGAACGTTTTGGTGGTTCGCGCTAATTATCTAAGCGTTTATCACATTCTGAATGCGGATACAATCGTTATAACACCGAAAGCTCTACCTGTAATTACTGCATGGTTGGGTAAGGAGGAAGCGTAATATGAAACAGACGATTATTATCCCACGCGTTAGTGAGAAGGCTTACGCACAGAGCGCCAACGGTGTATATGTGCTACGCGTTCCACTTAACTTGAATAAGAACGAAATCAGATCAGCTGTAGAAGCACAATTTGGCGTTACTGTAGTTAAGGTTAAAACCTTAGTACAAGACGGCAAGGCTGTACGCTTCTCACGAGGCAAGAATCGTTATCCTGGCACAACAACACGCAAGGATTGGAAGAAGGCTTACGTGACGCTGAAAGAAGGCGATAAGCTCGATGTGTTTGACGCAGTAGAGCAGCAGATGGAGGAGACCAAGTAATGCCAGTGAAAGCTTACAATCCAACCACTCCTGCTCGTCGCGGCATGACGAGTCAGGATTTGTCAGACATTACAACAAGAAAACCTCTTAAAAGTCTGATTAAAGCTAAAAAGCAAAATGCCGGTCGCAACAACCAAGGTCGAATTACTGTTCGTCATCGCGGAGGCGGCGTTCGTCGTCACTACCGCTTGGTGAACCACAATTTGCCAGCAGGCTTGACCTTGACGATTGAAGAAATCGAATACGATCCAAACCGCTCAGCTCGTATTGCTCGAGTTAAGGATCAGTACAATTTGTACCACTACATCCTAGCTGACACCTCAATGGTTAAGGGTAAAACTATCCGAACTGGTGAAGAAGCTCCAATTGAGGCTTCAAACCGCTTGCCATTGTCAGTTATTCCTGTTGGTACGATGATTTACGCTATTGAGTTGACCGCTGGTAAGGGCGCACAAATGGTGCGCGCTGCTGGTGCTAAAGCTCAGTTGATGGCGAAAGAAGGCAACTACGCAACTATCAAATTGCCATCTGGAGAAGTTCGCAAAGTTCGCTTGGAAGCTACCGCTGCTATCGGTGTAGTCGGTAACGTCCAGCACCAAAATGTTAAGATCGGTTCAGCTGGTCGCAAACGTCGCAAGGGTATTCGCCCAACCGTTCGTGGTGTCGTTATGAACGCCGCAGACCACCCACATGGTGGTGGTGACGGTGGTCGCCACGGTACTGGTAAAGCACCACGTACTCCTTGGGGTCAATTGACATTAGGTTATCGAACTCGTCGCCGTAAAGGCTCGAATAAATTAATCGTACGCACGCGTCACGACGCGAAGAGGAAGAGGTAAATCACGATGAGTCGTTCATTAAAGAAAGGTCCATTCGTCGATGTAAAGCTAGCAAAGAAAATTGCTGCTCTTAGCCTTGACGATCGAACCGTTATCAAAACGTGGGCGCGCGCTTCGACTATTACACCAGAGATGGTTGGTCGAACGATTGCTGTTCACAACGGTAGAGTGCACGTACCAGTGCTGATTACCGAAAACATGGTTGGTCATAAGCTCGGTGAGTTTAGCCCAACTCGTAAGTTCCGTAAACACGGTGGAAAGGATAAGAAGTAATCATGGCTGATACAACTTATACTGTCCGTGCTTACGCAAAAGGTGTTGATCAGGCACCACGTAAGGTTAGTCTAGTCGCAGCCTTAGTGCGAGGTCGTACTGTAGCTGATGCGCTAGTTATCTTAGAGCACGTTCCAAAGCGCGCTGCTAGCCCAGTTAAAAAGGCTATCGAAAGCGCTAAGGCAAACGCTATCAACAACCACGGCTTGGACGCTAAAAGTTTGGTAATTACTACTTTGAGCGTTACTGTTGGCACACGTTTGCGCCGCTTTAAGCCTGCATCACGTGGCCGCGCTTTGCCATTCCAGAAAAAGACTTCAAATATTTTGGTTGAAGTAACTGGCATAGAAAAGCCAAAGAAAGCGCCTGCAAAAAAGGCCGAAGCTAAGGCAGAAGCAAAAACTGCTAAGCCTGCAGCTAAAAAAGCCGCTAAACCGGCAGCAAAAAAGGAGGAGAAGTAAATGGGTCAAAAAGTGAATCCAATCAACTTCCGCCTACAGGTCAATAAGAACTGGAGCTCTCGTTGGTTTACGGCCAATAAAAAAGAGTTTGCAGAGGCGATTCGTCAGGATCACGAAATCCGCGAGTTGATTGAAAAGAAATTTGCCTCACGCCCAACTATCAATCGCATTGAGATTGAGCGTAGTGCTAACTTGATCACGATTACAATTCACACGGCAAAAGCTGGTGTTGTTATCGGTCGTGGCGGTGCTGGCGTGAACGAATTGAAGAAGCAAGTTGAGAAGATTGCTGGTCAGGCTGTTCGTATCAACATTGAAGAAGTTCGCCGTCCAGAATTGGCAGCCAAATTGGTAGCTGAGAATATCGCTCGCCAATTGGAGCGCCGAATCAACTTCCGCCGTGCAACTAAAATGACTGCACAAAACACCATGAATGCTGGCGCTAAAGGTATTCGTATTGAGGTGGCTGGTCGTTTGAACGGCGCTGAAATGGCACGTCGCGAAAAGGTAATTGAAGGCTCAGTGCCTCTACACACCTTGCGCGCTGATATTGACTTCCATTGTGCTCGCGCTCAGACACCAGCTGGTATCATTGGCGTGAAAGTGTGGATTTATAAGGGAGAAAGGAGTCGCTAAATGCTGTTACCAAAGAAAACTAAGCACCGCAAAGTGCGTATTGGAAAAAACCGCGGTCAAGCAACTCGTGGCAATTACATCGCGTTCGGCGACTTTGCATTGCAATCACAATCAAATGAGCGCATCAACTCCCGCCAAATCGAGTCTGCTCGTCAGGCGATGACTCGTTACATCAAGCGTGGTGGTAAGATTTGGATTCGAATCTTCCCTCACACTCCAGTTACCCGAAAGCCACTTGGCTTGAAGATGGGTGGCGGTAAAGGTAACCCAGAGTTCTTCGTTGCTAAGGTAAAGGCTGGTACTGTTCTGTTTGAGATGCAGGGCGTTTCAGAGGAAGTTGCTCGCGAAGCAATGCGTCTGGCTAGTCATAAATTGCCAGTCAAATGTAAGTTCATCAAGCGGGAGGACGCATAATGGCTGAAGCAAAGAAAACTGTTAAAGCAGCAGTTGTTAAGACGATTGACGATTTGAAGAAGGAATTGGCTGAAAAGCGAAACGACCTACTTCAGGCAAAACGTTCTCACGCTGCTGGCGAATTAGTTAATCCAAAAGCGTTGCGTTCACTCCGAAAGGAAATTGCACGCCTGCTGACACAAATTAATAATACAAAGGAGAGCAAGTAATGGCCCGACGAACATTGATTGGCGTCGTAACGAGTGCCAAGCGCGACAAGACCATCACTGTGACGGTCACTAGCCGCGAAACGCATCCGCTATACGGCAAGCAGTACACCGTGACTCGCAAATACACTGCTCACGATGAAACCAACGAAGCAGGTGAAGGCGACAAGGTGCAAATCGAAGAGACTCGCCCAATTTCCAAGACTAAGAGCTTTACTCTAGTTAAGGTGATTGAAAAGTCTCGCGGTTCTATCAAACTAAAGGACGAAGTTTCTGGCGAAACTAAGGAAGAGGCTAAGGAGGACGACAAATGATCCAACAAGAATCTCGCCTTAAGGTAGCCGACAACTCAGGTGCTAGGGAAGTTTTGTGTATCCGCGTTCTTGGTGGTACACGACGCCGTTACGCTCGCGTTGGCGACGTAATCGTCTGCTCAGTAAAAGACGCTAGTCCAACCGGTAACGTTAAGAAAAAATCTGTTGTTAAGGCTGTAGTTGTTCGTACTCGCGATCAAATTCATCGCAAAGACGGCTCAACAATTTGTTTTGACGACAATGCCGTAGTGATTATCAACGATGACAAGCAGCCAAAAGCTACTCGTGTCTTCGGTCCAGTTCCACGCGAACTTCGCGATATGGGCTACATGAAGATCGTCAGCTTAGCTCCGGAGGTACTCTAATGGCTCGAATTCATAAAGACGATACCGTAAAAATTATTGCTGGTAAAAATAAAGGCACAACTGGTAAAGTCCTAAAAGTTAACACAAAAGACCAAACTGTTTTGGTCGAAGGTGTTGGTGTTGGGCATCGCCACGTTAAGCCAAGCCAGTACAATCCAAAAGGCGGCAAGAAAGACATTCACGTACCAATGGATATCAGCAAAGTCGCTTTGGTTGTTGATGAGAAATCAGGCAAAACCAGTCGGGTTGGTTTAGTAAAGAATGCTGACGGCGGCAAAACTCGTGTTGCTCGCCAAGCAAAAAATAAGGAGATTAAATAATGGCAGAAAAGAAAACTGTCGTGCCAGCTCCTCGCTTGAAAGCCTTGTATCAAGGAACTTACCTTAAGGAACTACAAGCCGAATTGAATCTAAAGAACGTGCATGAAGTGCCAGCTTTGGAAAAGATCGTCGTGAGCGTTGGTACCGGCAAAAAGAAAGATGACAAGCGTCATTTCGAAATTGTCAAAAACACTGTCGAGAAAATTACAGGTCAAGCACCAGTGGCTCGACGAGCCAAAAAATCAATCGCGACATTTAGCATTCGTAAAGGTATGGGCGCGCCAATTGGTGTTAGCGTAACTTTGCGCGGCGCTCGTATGTACGAGTTCATGGATCGTTTGATTAACGTTGCTTTGCCTCGCGTTCGTGACTTCCACGGCGTTGGCTTAAAGTTTGATAAAGGTGGCAATTATAATCTCGGCATCACCGAACAGTCGATTTTCCCAGAATTGACATTTGAGGAAACTCAGGTTTTGCACGGCCTGCAGGTTACATTTGTTATCAAGAACGGCAACAAGGAAGCTTCTAAGGCGTTGCTAGAAAAATTTGGCATGCCGTTTGAGAAGAAAGGAGGCGTCAAGTAATGGCTAAGAAATCAATGGTCGCTCGTGATAAGAAGCGTATGAAGATGATTGCCAAGTTTGCAGCCAAGCGTGCTGAGTTGAAAGAACTTGGCGACCTCGATGGTTTGCAGAAATTGCCTCGCAATTCTAGCCCAACCAGGCACAAGAACCGTGATAGCATCTCTGGCCGCCCACGCGGCTACATGCGTCAATTCGGCTTGAGTCGTATCAATTTCCGCGAAAAAGCAGCCAAGGGTGAAATCCCAGGCATAACAAAGAGTAGTTGGTAAGAAGGAAAGGAGATTAGAATATGTCTATGCAAACTACAGACCCAATCGCCGACCTTCTGACTCGCATCCGCAATGCGAAATTGGTTGGCAAAACGGAAGTTCGTGTTCCGTCCAGCAAGATGAAGAAAGTCATCGCTGAGCAATTAGTCAAAAACGGCTACTTGGCAGATGTCAAACTGGAAGATGCTAAACCTCGTGGCGTGTTGGTAGTTACTATCAATGAAAAAGGAACTAACAGCACCATCAACGAAATTACCCGTATCTCAAAACCTGGTCGTCGCGTTTACGTCGGCGCTAGCGAGATTCCAAAGGTAAAGAGTGGCCGCGGTTTGGTACTTATCTCAACCTCAAAAGGTGTCATGACTGGCGCTGAAGCAGCCAAGGCTAAACTTGGTGGCGAATTGTTGCTGAAGGTTTACTAAGCCTCACGTAAATCAAATAAACGTCCTCATTGCAGGGCGTTTATTTTTATACCTATCTACACGGAGATAGTATAATAGTGACATGATCGACCTTAAGAATGTGTCTTATGAAACTAATAGTCGAGAATTGTTTAGTGATGTAAACTTTGTTATCAATGCTGGAGACAGAATTGGACTAGTTGGTCCAAATGGTGCCGGAAAAACTACTTTATTAAAAATAATAAACGGAGATATCCAGCCTACATCAGGTGATATTATTTCGAGTGGTGAAGAGATAGGTATTTTACCACAAAACCTGAATAAATGGCTCGATAAGACAGTTTATGATTTTATAGAAGAGGTGACCGGTGTTAAGTCGGCTAGAGAAGAATTTGATTATCAGTGCGAGAGGTTAGCTCAAGAGGCTAATGAAAAGACGCTATTAATTTATGGCGAAGCTCTGGAGAGGTATGAAAAATTCGAAGTAGCAAATTTTGACACGACGATTAAAAAGGCTTTATCACGAGCGACTCTGGGTGACATTGATCCGGATAGACGTCTGAATACATTTTCTGGGGGACAACGCACCCGAATAGCCTTGGCGGCAGTTTTTGCGTCTCGTTATGATCTAATTTTGCTTGATGAGCCAACTAATAATCTTGATGACAGCGGAGTAATTTTGCTTGAAGATTTTATTGACAATTCGCCAGCTTCATTTTTGATCGTGTCCCATGATCGGCATTTCTTACGTAACACTGCGGAACGGATCATAGAATTGACTGGCGGCAAGGGTGTGAACAAGTATAATCTTGGTTACGATGAATATATTGAAGCAAGACGTGAAGCTCGTCAAGCAATGACCGACCGCTATGAGCAATATGAAAAGGAGAAAAAGCGACTATATCGTGTTGCGCGGGATGCGAGAATTCGTGCGAATTCGGCCAAAGCTAGCCACAAAAAATCGGATAGTGATAAGTTAAACGATAATTTTCGCAAAGAGCGCGCATCTTCAAATATTGCAGGGGCGGCTGGAGGTGTGGAGTCTCGCCTACGACAACTGGATGAACCTGAAAGAGTGGAGGATGAAATTGCTATTAAGTTTGCTTTCGATGAAGTATCGTCTAAGAAGCATAGCCTTATTTCTGTGCGATCGCTAAGTATTTCACATGATGGAGAGAAGATGATAGGGCCCGTTACTTTTAATGCACGTCCTGGTGATAAAATATTGATCCAAGGGGAGAACGGCTCAGGAAAATCTTCGCTCCTCAACTTTATTATGGGATATAATACACCCGAGTATCATCGCGGAGAAATAAAAAAAGGCGAAAATGCAAAAATAATATATATGAATCAGTCGCAGTCATTGCCGCTTAAAGACAGCTCGCCTTTGGGCAATTTGCGGTATTTATCGCCAAAACTTGAATTACACGACGCGATCAATATCTTAATTCGTTTTGGTCTGGATAAACGAACAATCTCTTCGATAAAAGCAATAGATCTCAGCGGTGGCGAACGGGCTAAAGTTTTGCTTGCTGCTATGTCAACGAGCTCTCCTGATCTTATCATCCTGGATGAGCCGACGAATAACCTTGACCCGGCAAGCCGTGATGAGATACTTAAAGCTATTGCCAAATATGAGGGTGCTATCGTCCTTGTGACCCATGACGAGGGGGCGGTCAAAGCCCTGGACCCCGAACGGGTGCTCCTCCTGCCCGATGGCGATGAGGATTTATGGGATGACGGGTATCTTGACCTTGTAGCTGAGGAGTAACAGCATTCTGCAAGTGCTGCCGTCCCCCTGCCGTCCCATATGGCGAGACGGCATGCGATATAAATCGATCTTCTGTATTCGGATATTGGTATAAATATTTGTTATGACATTACTGCAGTTAAAATATGTTGTCAAAATCGTCGAATGCGGGTCAATGAATGAGGCTTCAAAAGAGCTCTAT
>CALHQU010000043.1 GCA_938038145.1 uncultured Candidatus Saccharibacteria bacterium | reverse complement strand
TTTATTAGAAAAATCAGGAACTACAAAAAACACTCTTGATTCGCTCAGACCAACAGGGAAACGCCGTTTGGCAATTGTACGTAAAAGATCGAATAGAAAATCTAATTTCCGAAGACGAAGCCAAATTATTATCAGCCAAAGGTGGCGAAATAATCTATTCCGACCCCAAAAGCCCAGCTAGCCGAATTACAGAACGCTTGAACAAATTCGGCGACACAACACTGAGCGACACGATTTTAGGCGTCGCCTTCAACTACGCCTGCGAAGGGTTTTTCCAAGTCAACATTCCCGTTTACGAAAAAGCCCTGAACGATATGAAAAAATGGATTAATTGCAATGAAAAAATGCCGACCCTTGACCTTTACTCTGGAGTTGGGACAATTGGTTTGACAATTGGAGGCGATGACGTGACGCTCGTGGAAATTAACGAACATGCCGTCGCGGAAATGCAGAGGAATATCACCAAGCTGAATCGACCAAACGCCAAGGCGATTTTGGCGCCGAGCGAAAAATCTCTGGAATATATAACTGGCAAGCAAATCGTCATCGTTGATCCGCCGCGCGCTGGACTTCACGCGGATGTTACTAATAGACTGCTGGAAACAGCGCCACCTCGGATTATTTATCTGAGTTGCAATCCGGTCACGCAAGCGCGAGACGTCAGCCTGCTTCAGAAAAAATACGAAATCGTGCATCATCAAGGCTACAATTTCTTCCCGAGGACGCCGCACATTGAACACCTTGTGGTTTTGGATAAGAAAGCGTAATCTATATCCATGAAGACTAGAATATTAAAGCAAGCTACGTTTAGAGGAATTATTCCTTTTGTTATAATGTCGGCATTAGCTCTCATAATGACATATCAAAAAATTGACACGTCACAAACTAAGGGAACATTCTTAACTGGCATCATAGTATCCATAGTCGCAGCCGCATCCGTAATATACGACATTGAAAAATGGTCATTGCTCAAACAATCCGCCATACATTTTATCGTCATGATATTTACAATTTTTCCTTGTTTATTAATAAGCGGCTGGTACGAGTTAAACTCGTTCACAGACTATTTGAAAGTATTCGGAATATTTTTACTATGCGGTTGCGTTTTCTGGACTATAGGATATTTCGTTTTTGGCAAATTACTGAATAGATAGACAAGTTCCTACCGAACAATTCGCCGACCAGCCCAGCGAGCAATGAATAGCTGGGCTAACATCGCTACGACAATTGCACCAGCTGCCGGCCACATTAACTCTTAATACGGAACATCAGTAAGCTTGACACGGAATCGTGCTGCTGATACAATGCCAATACCATCATAAAAGAGGAGTTTTATATATCATGACAGAAATGGACAAGTTACCAGAACAAGAAGTGCCAGGCGAGCAAAAAGCAACTGGCTGGGAAAGCTTAGAAAACTATGATGATTTCACTCATCACAGCCCACTTGAAAAAGTTCCAGCAGTTGACGGAAACGATCTCCTTGGAAATAGAGTATTCTTCCGCGATGCAATAGTGCTGACACAAAACGCCATTCCAACCAGCCCAGAAACTCCAGAGGAAAATCAGGCATTATTAGATTTTGGTGGTGTCTATGTGCTCGTGGATAAAGATTCTGATTCTGACCCAAAGAAACTAGAGGCAGCTTGGGCGCGAGCTATGCGCGGACACTACAATCAAGAGATAACTGTCACTGACAACATTATTGGTGGGGTTATTGGAAGTTATCCGCTAGTAACAGACACCCTAGACAACATACCAAAAGAAATCCTTGAAGCTGAAGCAGCGGAAGACAAGGCAAAGCGCCTCGCCGGAAATGAAAAAATTCAGGAAGCAGACGCTATCATTAACAGTGAAGAAACCTACCGAAGACTGAAAGATGAAGTATGGGATGTAGAACTTACTTTTAAAGGAAACAAAACATATACAGATAACGTCTACGGCGACAAACAAAATCAACCAGAGGAGGATCCGTTTGACTCGGCAAGCGAAGCTAAGTTTTTAATGCAGACCTGTTATGCCGTACTGTGGGCAAAACTTATGCAAGCACGCCTTAATGAAAACAAGAATGTAGCCATAGCCGACGTCGCAGAGGAATCTCTTAACCAGATGGATGTCACTCTTTATGAAGATGAAGAATTTGTTAAAAATATCTGTAATAGGCTAGGCCGATACAATTGGGAGCATTGCGCCGAGCTGAATGATTGGTATAATAAAAGAATTCGCGAGCTGTCGAATATAGAGCCGCTTTCAAAAGAAGCTAGATAAACCAAGACTACCAAGAATGATCCGGCAGGCATACGATATTTGCCTGCCGGCGTTTTTTATGGCGGTTATACTTTTTTCTGGCGCTCATTAGCAGTTATTTTTTACCAGCGCGGCGAGCTAGCCACCACTGGGCTATCATCGCTATGGCAATTACACCAACTGCTGGCCACATTATGAACAAATTTGGCACGGTGAAATCGAAGAAATCTCTCAGGAACCCAAAACCAAAGCTTCCAGCCGCCACAATAATCACCGACAGAAGATAAAGCAAGCGAGCACGCTTGGCAGATTTATCGATGGTTACGTCCAGCATAATTCCCACTAAGAACACCAGATATACGCCAAACAAAGTCGCGGTAAGCACCGTCATCGTTGCGACTCCTGCGGCGTGACCAGGGAACATAACAGAGGTAATCCAATAGGTGAACGCGACAGCCACGCCAGTAATTAAAGCAATCGGCGTAACGGCCAGCAAAGTATCGTGCCAGAATCTCTTCGGATTTATTCGATGCTTCGGAACGGGCGGAAACAGCGTCCACATAAGAGTTGGCATCGTCACCAGAAAAATATTCATAAATGTAATGTGGCGCGGCGAGTACGGGTAATTCATATTGATGAGAATCGTCGCAAGAAGAAGCGTCACGCCGTAAATAATTTTATGGAAAAACAGAACAGCGATGACTTCGATTGCTTGCATAATTTGATTGCCCAATTTCATTCCCATCGGCAGAGAAGTGAACGAATTGTTTAGCAATATAATGTCGGAAACTCGACGCGATGCTGGAGCGCCCGCGTACATCGCCACACCGAGGTCAGCCTTTTTTAGCGCCAAAGCGTCGTTTACACCGTCGCCAACCATACCAGTGAACTTGCCAGATTGCTGGAATCGATTAATCAAGCGCTCTTTTTGATCCGGCAAAACTCTGGCAAAAATCGTGTAAATATCGGCAGCCTTATTAAATTCGTCTTCGCTAAGCGCCGCCAAATCCTCACCTAAAATCGCCTTTTCTGGATGTTTAATTCCAGCTTCCTTAGCGATATATTGAACTGTGCGCGGATTATCACCAGAGATTACGCGAATAGTTACGCCTTGGCGCTGCAAAAAATCCACCGTTTCAACAACGCCATGACGCAGGGAATTGCGCAGAATAACCGCACCAATTGCCGTTCCAGAACCATTTTTTAAGTCTTTCAATTTGGTTTTATCGTCCGAAAATTCAGCCAGCATCAACACACGCAAGCCATTGTCAGCCCAATCATTCAGCTTTTTCTGAGTTTCCTTATCTACTGGCGCCAACTTCGACACGAACTCTGGCGCGCCCATCATTAACGTCCGAATTTCACCGTCAATATTCGCCCTCACGCCAGCCATTTTACGCGCCGACGAAAACGCCATCACTTCCAAAACTTTCGTATTTTTTGGCGACGTAACTTCCGCCAAAATCGCACGACCAGTGATATTTCCGCCGCTGGTTTCATGAGCAATTAATGCCGCAAAACTGGCAACGTCAGAGTCTGAATAGTCATTTTCATCACCAAAAGCCACGACCTGCTCCAGCGTCACTTCATCACTAGTCAAGGTGCCTGTTTTATCTACGGCCAGCAGATTCAAAAGCGCCATCGCTTCAATTGCTGACAATTTTTGCGGCAAGACTTTTGCCTGGGCTAATCGCAGTGAGCCGAACGCCAAAAGCAGAGAACTCGCCAACAACAGACCTTCAGGCACGACCGTAACCGCTGCCGAAGTGATGGTTTTTAGGATGACTACGACGTTATCGCCAGAGAAATAATAGACGATAGCGATAAGTAACGACAGGACAATTGCGCCGTAAGTCAAGAAATAAATTGCGCGCCAAATCGCCAATTGCAGAGGTGTGAGTTCTGGCTTGTAACGCTTCAGGACTTGGCTAATCGCGCCAGCTTTCGTGTCGTCGCCAATCGCAATTACTCGCGCCGCACCTTCACCAGCCAAAACCGTCGTCGCCGCCAACACGACATCGCCATCCTTTTTCTCAATCGACGCAGACTCGCCAGTCAACATACTTTCATTCAGCTCCAAGCCTTTCGACTCGATAACTTTCGCGTCCGCCGGTAGTTCATCACCAGCCTGAATAAGGATTTCATCGCCAATTTTAAGCTCATCATAACCGACCTCGACAACATTTCCGTCTTTCAACAATCGAGCTTTCGGCGCGCTCATCAGCTCCAATTGACGCAAAACTCGCTTAGCCCTTAGCTCCTGAATAATGCCAATCGTCGAGTTCACGACAATCACCACCGAAATAAACCACGCATCACGATATTCGCGAACATAAACCAGCGCGCCAGCCAGCAGAAAAATCACCACGACAATAGGGGAAAGCAGATTCCGCTTAATAATATCCAAGTAGTCGCGCATTAAATTGCCCGAATCCTTCTGTAGCTGAACCTTGCGCCAACTCGCCAATTTCCGTACGCGTCAGAATCAAATTGATATATCTCGCCATTTTTCACTTCAGAAATCAAAACCAAGGCAGGATTATACGGCGCCAAAGTTTTATAAAAATGCAAATCTTCATCCGTAACGTGCCTTCTTCCAGGAAAAACTTCGCGGAATTTGCGTTTGCCAATATCTTCAAAATATCGCGGCTGACCTTTTGGTGGAAGGAACAATTCCGCCCGCATACCCATTCGCGAAATTATCTTTTTAACGTCAGATAAAATCAACGGCGAAGTCGCCTCCAAATACATCATCAGCTGCTTTTTATTCGTCAAAAACACCGATGCCTTAGCCGTGCGACTAACATCGGCGTGCCACAAAATTATCGATTGAACATCAATTGGAAAACCAAATTTTTCCTTAGCAATTCGCTCCAGCGCCAGCTCGTCGTACGTCGCCTTATTCATAGATAATATTTTACCATTTTTTTATGAGGTGCGCGAGATGGCAAAGATGTGAAATCTAATAGCCAACCTGTCTGACCGATTCGACTGATTGACGGGAAATATCCAAGTGGCTTTTACCCTTAAACGCATCTTCTGGATGTTTTTCATTCCAAGCGTCGACATTTTCTTCAGTACAATCTTTAATGGCGTGATTATCGCGTTCTGAAGGCTGCCAACATGGTAGAATAAAACTATGGATTTCAATACTCGTTACGCTAAATTAAACGATAATCAACGACAAGCAGTCGACTACATCCACGGATCGCTTTTGGTAATTGCTGGGCCAGGAACGGGGAAAACCGAGCTTCTAAGTATGCGCACCGCCCAAATCCTAAGACAAACCGACACTTTACCGAACAGTATTTTATGCTTGACGTTTACTGAAAGTGGCGCCACAAATATGCGCCAACGACTCCGCCAGATTATCGGTGAGGACGCGTATAAAATTGCGATTCACACATTTCACAGCTTCGGCACAGAAATCATCAATCAACATCGCGAGTATTTTTTCCGTGGCGCCGACGCTCAGCCGGTTGACGAATTGACGCAATATCAAATTATCTCTGGAATACTCGAAGGACTTGATTGGCGAAATCCATTAAGTGCAAAAAACAACGGGGAATTTGTTTACATCAAAGACCTCATCCGAATCATTTCCGAGTTCAAGCAAAGCGGTTTAACGCCGTCAGAATTACGGGCAATTACTGAGGACAATCAAAGCACAATCGCCGAAATCACGCCAGATATTCAGCAAGTATTTTCCGCCAAAATATCGAAAAAGACAATCGAAATGTTTGCGCCGATAGCTGAGAAAATTGCCAATTTAGCCGCCAAAAATCCTGACGAGAAAAACTCAAAATTGCCAGCCTCAATCACGCCATACGCCAACGTTTTAGCGCTGAGCATCGTGCACGCCACTCAGGAAGCAATTGACGAAAACTCAACCAAGCCGCTGACTGCTTGGAAAAATAAATGGTGCGAAAAAAATGCCAATGGCGAATTTGTCCTGAAAGATTTTACCGCCGCAGAAAAATTATCCGCCGCAATTGACGTTTACGAAAAGTACGTAAACATTCTGTCCGAGCGCTCGTTATTTGACTACGACGATATGATTTTATCCGTTATTCAAGCCTGCGAATCTCACCCAGAATTGCGCGCAAATCTCCAAGAGCAATTCCAATTCATCATGGTCGACGAGTTCCAGGACACAAACTTAGCGCAATTACGATTGCTGTTCAATTTGACCAGCGAGAACGACGACAACCCAAACATCATGGCGGTTGGCGACGACGACCAAGCAATCTTCAGCTTCCAAGGCGCAGACGTGGGCAATATCCAGCGTTTCCGTCAGCATTATAACGATCCAAAAATCATCGTTTTGACCGACAATTATCGTTCTGCCGAGAATATTTTATCGTCAGCGCGGGACGTCATCACTCAGGGCGCGGATCGACTGGAAAACACGATTGACGGGCTATCAAAACAATTGACCGCACACGCAAATAGCGAAGGCTCAAAAGTCGAAATCCAAGAATTCTCATCTGTTAGCGAAGAGCGAGCGGGAATTGCCAAACAAATTGCCGAGCTGATAAAAAATGGCGAGAAACCAGAAAACATCACGATTATCGCGCGCCACCATAAAGAACTCATTGAAATCCTTCCGCATCTTTATAAGGAAAATCTTTTTGTCAATTACGAACGTCACGACGACATTCTGGAGCAAGACATAATCCAGATTCTGGATAAATTGGCGCGAACTGTCGTGGCGATTAGCCAGAATAATTTGGACGTCGCCAATAGCTTATTGCCGGAAATTACGGCTCATCCAGCGTTTGGATTTTCTGCGCTGGACATCTGGAAATTGAGCCTTCAAGCTTACAAAAATCGGCAATTGTGGCTGGAAAGTATGCTGGCGAATAGCGCATTTAAGGAATTTGCGGAGTGGCTTTTGGAGCGCGCTAAGGACGTACCGAATTTGCCACTGGAAGAGCAATTGGACAATTTATTAGGCTTAACTGACGACGAAAGCGGCGACCTTCAAGTCAATTCTCTCGCCAATTTCTATTTCTCGCCAGAAAAGCTAGATAAAAACCCAGAAGCATATCTGACAATCCTGGAAAGTTTGCGCACTTTGCGTCAAAAACTTCGCGATCGAATCACCGATAAAAACCCAACGCTGGAAGACTTTTTGGAGTTTATTGATCTACATATTTCGACAAAAACCCGCTTAACGCAAATTCGCACGCACGCAAGTTCACTCAGCGGCGCCATAAACTTAATGACCGCCCATAAATCCAAAGGTCTGGAATTTCCGCACGTTTTCGTGATCGGGGCAATTGACAGCGCTTGGGGTGAAAAAGTCCGCACACGCAACCGAGCTATTCGATATCCCGCAAACCTCCAACTTCAGCCAGCGGGCGCTACTTACGACGAACGACTTCGATTATTCTTTGTGGCGATGACTCGCGCCAAAACCACATTGACCATGACTTATTCTCAAACCAACGATTCTGGCAGCGACACGATAATTGCCAGTTTCTTAACAAATTGCACGCCAACCATCATTCCAACCAGCGATGATCCAGCGGAACAAATTGAACTCGCTGAAACCGACTGGACGACGCGGCTAACTTCGCCGATTGTTCCAGAATTAAAGGATTTATTGGCGCCAGCGCTGGAAACATACAAACTTTCCGCGACGCATTTGAATAATTTCCTCGACGTTTCACGTGGCGGACCGCAGAATTTCTTATTGAACAATTTACTGCATTTTCCATCCGCCAAAAATTCCGCCGCAGCTTACGGAACCGCGATTCACAGCAGCCTTCAGCAAGCACATTGCTCATTCAGCGCCGATCATCAACTGCCAAGCACCGAACAAATCCTCCAATTTTTCCAAAAATCACTCGAGAGCCAGCATTTGCCAGCGGATGATTTTCAATTGTACTTAGACAAAGGGAAGTCGGCTTTGACCGCGTTCTTAAACGCCAAATCTTCAGATTTTCACGACACGGACTTGGCGGAACTGGACTTTTCAAACCAAGGCGTAATTATCGATAACGCCAGATTGACCGGTAAACTTGACGTTGTCGACATCGACAAGCAAAATAAAACTATATTTGTAACGGATTATAAAACTGGCAAGCCAGCGCATTCTTGGAAAGGTTCGGCCGATTACGAAAAAATTAAACTTCATAAATATCGTCAGCAATTGATGTTCTATCAGCTGCTGGTCGAGCACTCACGCGATTATGGCAATTTCACGTTTACTGGCGGGCGATTGCAATTTGTCGAGCCAGACACGAAGACCGGCGATATTCTTAGCCTGGAAGATACATTCTCCAGAGAAGAACTGTCTGAATTTACGCAACTGATTGAGATTATTTGGCGAAAAATTACCACGTTAGATCTGCCGGATATTTCTGACTATTCGGCGGATTATAAAGGGATGTTGCAATTCGAAAAAGACCTGCTGGCGGGCGAAATATAAAAATATTCTGGTATATTGTTGCATTTTTTTATAATTAGTGTTATTATAATAAACGCTTTATTGGTAGAGCTGACTTTTCGAATTATGCTCTCTAGGAGCATAATTAGGAGGTCAACTCTTTTCTTTTAGAAAAGAGGTGAAAATCTCATGTCATGTAGACCGTGTAGCAACATGGGCTACTCAGGTACGAAAACGTGTCCATCTTGCCAGGGAACTGGCAAGAAGTCACTCGGCTACCGCTGCGACAACTGCGGTGGTAGCGGTCAGGTGTGCCTCCAGTGTGGAGGTAAGAACGCCTGACTATTTTTCCGTGGCATGGCGGTAGAGGTTTGCGCGACACCGAAACCACTGATCTCCGCGGTCAGTAAAGGACGTCCGTCCCTGGGTCAGGTTCGCCCAGCTGGTAGACCAGAAAAGAATCACAGGACGCATAGCTCTTAAATGGTAGAGCACCCGCCGCGTTGACAACGATGTCGGCGTAGTGGGAGGTTGCGGGTTCGAGTCCCGCTGTGTCCGCTGGGGAAGTAAAACAAAGGCGTTTTGCTTCCCTCCCAGTTTCAGGTTCGCGAGTTCACTCGTGGCAGTTTTTCTCAACGTTGAGAATTACTCCGAGCAGAACCGCTTGAGCCCGCCCACACCCTATCTCAATGATGAGATAGGGTTTTTCCTTTTTTGTGATAAAATAACAGAGATGACATCGTTTTGGAATGATTTACCGCAGCCATTTTTCATATTGGCACCAATGGAAGCCGTCACCGACGTCGTGTTTCGTCATGTCGTGAAACAGGCTGGCGCACCAGATATATTTTTCACCGAGTTCGCAAATGCTACCGGCTGGGTTCACGCTGGCGACAAAGCCATAGCTGGGCGATTAATTAAAACCGACGATGAGCAGCCGCTGATTGCGCAAATCTGGGGTGGCGAGCCAGGGGATATGGAAGCTTTCGCTAAACACTGCGCGGAACTTGGTTTTAACGGAATTGATATCAATATGGGATGTCCCGCCAAGTCTGCCATTAAAAGCGGCGGTGCGGCTCTGATTCGTCGACCCGACATAGCGATAGCTGCAATTGACGCCGCCAAAAAATCTGGATTGCCCGTTAGCGTAAAAACTCGACTGGGCTATACTTATGTAGACGAATGGCGCGAGTGGCTGACGATAATCCTCAAGCAAGACATCGTGAACTTGACAATTCATCTGCGCACGAAAAAAGAGATGAGCAAAGTTGCGGCGCATTATGAATTGATTGACGAGATTGTTAAACTGCGCGATGAAATTGCCCCACAAACGCTCCTGACTATCAACGGCGACATTCGCGACCGAGAGCATGGGCTGGAAATTGCCAGAAAACATCCTGGCGTGAATGGAATTATGATTGGGCGAGGCGTTTTCAGTGATCCGTTCTGCTTCCGCGAATCGAAAACTGACTCAGAGAATCATAAAGAAGAACTGTTGGCGCTTCTTAATTATCACTTGGATTTATTTGATTCTTACCAGCCGATTTTAGGGCGACCTTTTGAGACTCTAAAACGTTTTTTCAAGATTTATATTCGCGATTTTGACGGCGCCAAAGAACTACGCGAACAGTTGATGCACACCACAACGACCGACGAAGTCCGCCAATTGCTTGAAAAAGTAT
>CALHQU010000042.1 GCA_938038145.1 uncultured Candidatus Saccharibacteria bacterium | reverse complement strand
TCTTTTCATCATCCTCCTTGAACGCTGTCTTTAGCTCTCTTGCCGATGAACCGATACTTCGCGCCAACTCGGGCAATCTTTTTGCACCAAACAATATAAGTAAAATAACTAGTATTACAACCAGCTCCGGAACGCCAATCTGTGGCATAACACATCCCCCTTGTTTTTATAGTATTACTCCTCTATTATAGTAGTAATGCTTATAAAATCAATAGAGTCATGATGAGTAATCGAATTATATTTCACAATTTTTCTGCCACTTATAACTGTAGTAGCTACGGCGCAGGCAGTTATACTAACGGTCAGCCATGTACTACTACTGGTCACCAAGAAAGCCATCAAGGAAGTAGTACTTCATATCAGACTGTTACACAATCTGGTAATCTTCTCGAAAACACCGGAGAATCTTTATTTATAGGTCTTGCAATCGGTGTATCTCTGATCGTTATTGCAATTATTCTATTGATAAATAAAAAGCGCCACTCCAAAAACAAGTAGCGCACTTATTTCATTATAAACGTCTATTACTGACGAGTGACTTTTACCATTGCGTCGCGAATAACTGAACCGTTCAAAGTATAGCCGGCGCGAAGTTCCTCAGCAATAACCTCCTTATCGCCATCCGTCGATTCGTCAAATTGAACAGCCTGATGAAATTCAGGATTAAACAAAGTTCCGGGTTTGGCGTCAATTTTCTCCAAACCAATCTCCTTCAACTGCTTGTCAAGCTGCTTACTCAGACCAGCCACGCCCTTAACCCACGCATTATCTTGAAGTTCCTCTGGGACGTTGGCAACAGCTCGCTCAATTGTATCAATAACTGGCAATAATTTCATCACCGACTTAGTTTGACCCAACTCGTGCGCTGATTGTTTTTCCGCGTCCACGCGCTTACGATAATTCTCAAAATCCGCTCGAGTCCGCTGCAGATCCGACGTCAGCTCAGCAATTTCTTTCTCTAAATCTTCAGCTTTTTTATTCTTCGTCATTTTTCCTCCTTTTAGCCACTACAAGACTTCTTCCAGCATCGCGCCCGTACGACGCACCAGCTCCATCGTTCGACGATAATTTTGTCGCGTCGGACCAATCACACCGATGTAATTATCACCACCAGACGATGACTTAAATTTACTTATAATCAACGTAGCGCCACTGCTTTTACCGATTGGATTTTCGCTACCAATAAACACATTTAGCGGTTCGTCCGGCGCCGCTTCACGTAGCCACGGTTCGATATTGTCAATCAATTTAGCAACCGCCTGGACGTGATCGCCATCGCCAAACTCTGGCTGGCTGAATAACTGAGTCATTCCGTTCATATACAAACTCGAGCCAAATGACGCAAAACCAAAATTGCCAGTCATTTCCACTAAACCATCAACCGCTCGACGAATTGCTTTGTCTGAAGTATCAACATTTGAATTGACGTGCGCCTCAATTGCCTTCGTGCTGTTATCAATACCGCTCGGCAATTCTGTCATTTGCGCTGCCGTGATTCCATTGACATAAAAACGATATCCCTTATCTGTCGGAATTCGACCCGCGCTCGTGTGCGGCGCCTCAATAAATCCCATCTCCTCAAGTTTTGCCATTTCACTACGAATAGTGGCGCTACTCACGCCAAACAGTTTGGCTAGCGTTACGCTACCAACTGGCGCCGCAATTTCAGCGTATTGCTCAATAATAGCGACAAGGATTGCTTGTTGACGTTCGGTCATAGTCCAATTATATCGCAAATCTAGCACTCATACAAGCAGAGTGCCAAGCCTTATCGCCTTTCCGTAAAGTAGCGCGCTGCATCTGAAGAGAACAACATCATGATCATAATATGCACACCAATCGAAATCAAAAGCAACATAATCGACGCATTAATTCGCCCAATTGTCACAGATAAAGATTCGGTAACGATAGCTAATGTCGCCACAGAAAGTAGTGAGATTCGTGCTCGGCTACTTCCTCGAAGCAGCAGCCCAACCAGCACGATTTCCGCCACGACCAACAGTACATTAAAGCCAGCCATCATCGACAACATGGTATTCGCAGCATTTATATCAATTCCGTCAATATTCGCAACTTGCACCAAAGTCGTCGGCCAGCTAGAAAAGTCCACCAACATTTGCCCGATTGTAAACAACGACGCCAGAATCATCAGTCCGCCGCCAATTAAAATCTGCGGTGGTCGGCGGCCCCAAAGCTCTTCCAATAAGGTTTCGTGATTTCGCGGATGACGATCATAAATTGTGCCGTCCATAATCACCCCGAGCCGTGTTGAAGCCGTGACATTATCGTCAGTCTTTATCCGACCGACTTCCAAAATCGGCAAATCGCCATCAGTGCGAATAGCATCTCCGAAACCGTTGCGCGAATGATAACCCGTTGAAAAATCCTTTAATATCGTCACTCTAACATTTTTATTGTTACTTTTAACCGACTCAATGATATAATCTCGTTCAATATCAATATTCTCGTCAATTTTATGCGTGAACTGAAAAGTAAACAAAGAAAAGCCAACACTTTTATCGTACGTACCAGCCGCCAACCAATCAACCCGATGACCACCAGGAAGAAGCCAGCCAGTTGGACATCGCCAAAACCTAACATGATGACGACGCCTTGGATTGCCGTCAACTTCCTGCTGATAAGCAAAGTCCTGCCGTCTGCCAAATAAAAATGCTGGCGACACTGGTGCATTTGGATAACTACGACCACTCAGCACCGTAAGCACCATTTTCCAAGCTGATCTTGGAGTTATGTCATCCGCCAAAACCCAGCCAGCCTCAGTCATTGCCTTATGGAGCTTTTCTTCCGAGCCGCGCACACTCAAATTGACAGGGTCACTTAATACTCCGTCCGCCGTTCGCGTCCTGCCGATAAAATAGTTCGGCACGTACATATTGCTCAAAATTCGATGAAGTCTAGGCAACGCCAAATATGCCACAATTATCCACACAACAAAGAACAAGCCAACCAGCCACCAGCCGCCCGTCGCCCAACCTTCTCTAAGTACCAACCACGCTAACCAAAACGACGCCAAACCCGCAAAGATAAAAAAGGATTGGTCTAACAATGTAGTCAAGGTCTTCGAAGAATGATCTTGCCTGGCTGCTATTTTTTTTGGAGTTTTTACTGAACTCATAGATTAATTATATCATTGAGGAGATTTCGAGCTACCAAACGCGCCTCATCATCCTGACGCTTAAACACGTCGCCGCGCAAAATAATTTCCTCGGTCACTCGAATTGCTCGCTCCAAATCGTCATTAATAATCACGTGATAATACGGAACTTCAAGCGCGTAAGCCAACTCTTTTATCGCCGAGGCGTGACGCTTCGGCCACTCCGCTTGAAAATCTTCTTCAGTTGCGTAACGCTTTTTTAATCGCTCAATCCAAGTTTGGCTATTTGGCGGCACAATAAAAATCGCAATGCTATCTGGCGCCAGTCGCTCATATTCCTCCACGCCCTGAACGTCAATGTCGGTAATTGCCACGCGGTTCTGATCGTGCGCTAATTTCAGCTCAGCCACCGACGTCCCATAAACTGTACCGTGGACAAACTTTGCCTCAATAAATTCATTATTTTGTAGCATATTTTCGGCAGTTTGTGGATCAATAAAATGATAATCAATTCCATCTTGCTCGGCACATCCATTATTTGTGCGTGGCGCGCGCGTAGTATGAGAAACGATATCGCGAAACTCTGGAGACTTCAGTAATTGTTTTTTTATCGTGTCTTTGCCTGCACCAGAAATTCCCGCAAGCAGCGCAATTTTCGTACTTTTAACCAACTCAATTGTTGATTCAGTTGGCTGATAATTTGTAATAAGATCTTCAATACTTGACATAATATTTACCTATAATAACTCATCAAGTACAGATTGCCAATTGAGAAATTCAGAACTTCCAAAACGAATAAGCCGACCAGAAAACTCGCCCGCACCGTTCGCCGTCCGATCGTCAATCAAAATATCGCCTCGACTCAAATTCTTTGCTGACGAAAAAATAACCTTACGGAAGAAAACATTATCCGAACCTTCGCCGCCAAAATACTTTTTCACCCACTCCAACTTATCGCCCAAAGCCGTCGGATTTTCCCACGGAGAAGAAGATAAAATGTATAAATCGTATTTGTCTTTCAGGGCGTAAACCGCCTCGATAGCTCCGGGCACTGGATTCATCAAAGAAAAAATTCCTGGAATATTATCGTGCTGACCAGCAAACTCATCGGTCAACTCAGGCGATATCTTTGTTAAAGCAGATTTGAAATCCGCCAAAACACCATCCATATCAATATAAACAATAGGTTTTTTCATAGTTAGTCCCTTTTCAACATTACCATAAACGCTTCGCTCGGTATGTCGACTTTACCAAAGCGTTTCATTCGTTTTTTACCACGCGCCTGCTTGGCGAGAAGCTTCTTTTTACGACTGACATCGCCGCCGTAAAGATAGCCCGTAACATCTTTTCGATAAGCGCCGATATTTTCCCTGGCAATAAATTTACCGCCAATTGCCGCTTGCAATGAAACCTCAAAACTCTGACGAGGCACGACTTCTTTCAACTTCTTAACAATCTCGCGTCCCAAATGCTGCGATTCCGACCGATGGCACATTACGCTCAACGAATCAACCATCTCACCCGCTACATAAAAATCAACTCGCACCAAATCTTCCACTTGATAATCCGCTAACTCATAATTAAACGAACCGTAGCCGCTGGTGATCGACTTCAATTGGTCATAAAAATCCGTCAACAAATTCGCAAGTGGCGCCGCAAATGAAATCAGCGCCCGCTCGTCAATATAACTCAGGTTTTTCTGGCGACCACGCTTACTCACAATCAGCTGAATCACCGCACCAATATAATCCTGCGGCACAACAATTTCACCATCAATCCACGGCTCACGAATCTCTTTTATCTGCGCTGGGTCGGGCAATTCACTAGCAGACTTGATATCCAACTCCTCGCCATTCGTCAAACTAACTTGATAATCAGTACTCGGATTGGTCACAATTAAATCCAAATTATATTCACGCTCCAATCGCTCGCGAATAATGTCCATATGTAGCAATCCCAAAAAACCGATTCGCACACCATAACCCAAAACCGGCGAATTCTCCGGCTCGAACTGTAACGCCGAATCGCTCAGGCTCAACTTTTCAATTGCCTCTTTCAAATCGTTATAGTCTTCATTGGACACTGGGAAAAACCCCGCATAAACGAAGGGCTTAACTTCTTTATAACCTGGAAGTGGTTGGACGGTAATTTCTTTGATCATATCCTCGGTAGATATTATACCATTTTTATTATGGATAAAGATCGTCTTCCGGTATGCAGTTTCGTCTTTTGCTAATTGTAGAATATACTTTTTTTCGCTAACGTCTAGCTCTATTTTTTTCGCGAAAACAACTGATGATCCACTATTGCCCATGCCGCCAGCATAGCATAATTAGTAATATTGCCTGCGTCAATCATACTCTGCACGTCGGCGATCGGCAACCATTGCGAGATAATTTGCTCAGTGTCGTCCGGTTGATGTTGATAATCTACTCCAGAATATTCCCCGTAGACCACGTGGAGCTTGGCGTTAGTACGACGGTTGTCAGGATAGAACCATCCACATTCTCGCAAATTATTCATAGCGACACCAGACTCCTCGGCCAACTCTCGCCGCGCAGCTGCGCAAGCGTCCTCGCCCACCTCAATTTTACCACCTGGTAGCTGATATAATACCTCATCCACAGGATAAGAATATTCTTGCTGCACAAGGATAGTGTCGCCACGACGACACACTACAACTACTCCGCCATACCCACAATAAGGGTAGTGGATATAACGAATTATATTACCATTAGGCAATTTTACCATGTCTTCCACTACAGTTAATCGAGAATATTCGAATACAGTGCGCGACGATATAGTGCGCCATTTCCTAAGGATATTTTCTTTTGAGGTCATAGTTCAATTAAGGCTTTTATATTTTTACCCACCATAGCCCAAAACCGACGAATTTTCTAACTCTAACTTTAACGCCGAATCACTCAGGTTTAACTTTTCAACTACCTTAGACATTCACTAACGATTATACCATTCTTTACAACTAGACAGTTTTATTAGACACTCATTGCCGTTATATTGGCAGGTTTTGTGGCTATGGAATATACGAAGTATGTACATCAACCTGCTTTGAAGGAGATTTTAAAGGATACAAGAACGGCAATTCTCTATTTGGCACAATATCATAAAATCTTTGATATTGCTCGCCCTCGAACTCTTCTTCGTTTCCTTCACAGAAATGTAACTGAGGATGTTTTCTTGATATTCCGACTCGTTGCACCAATAGTCCAGCACGGGACCAATATTCCGAAGTTGTGTCGGCTTCCAACCCATATCTAGCCAGAAGTAAAGCAATAACAGGTTTATGTATTTTTGAAGTTTCTCCCGGGTGAAGTCCCAATTCAGGAATTGCTGTTTCAAAGAAGTATGACAATATTGACGTACCCGCCTTATATTCGTCTGGAGCATTCTTAAATAGCATACCCGCAAAACAAGCCTTTCTGCCAACTTCTCTATAGCCAAGACGAGCCATGGGCTTTTCTGGATCATCTCCAAAAACTATTCTCTTCACTCCAGAAGGAGCCGTTACTTCGTTTGCAACAAAGCAAGCTCCATTAGCAAATCTAATCGGTGGCAAGTCGCTCATCTTAATTAAAATATCTCCCCAGTGTTACTGTATCACTAACTCGTGCATTTTATTATCTTATCTAATCTGCACTTTTCAATACTAGTATATACTATTTCCACTGCCGTGTCTGGTTGATTTTGTGCTTCTCAAAATACACTTCCGCCAAATTGACGTCAAACCGATTTGCCAATTCCATCAAATAGTTCAGCACGTCCGCAAACTCCTCGCGCAGATTGTCATGATTGTCAGGTTTTTTCTCACCCTTAAATCCTGTCTCTTTGCGAACTGCTTTTGCCAGCTCGCCAACTTCCTCAGTAAACAATAAGAACACTTCAGTGACAGAATTTTTATCCCACCCCTTTTCTTTACATGTTTGATCGAGGTGTTTTTGTAATTCAGTTAAGCTTATTGTTTGTAGATTCGTGGTTTCCCTTTTTAATCTTAATTAAAATATCTCCCCAGTGTTACCGTATCGCCAACCCGCGCCTCGCGTGTCGTCTTCAGGTTTGTCACAATATAGCCAATTTCGCCAGTTTCAAGCGAAGGGTCGGGCTGCATGGCTGGGTTAAGATGACCAACTTCCAGAGCTAGTCCATTTGCGCCAGTCGCCATCATTCGGATAGATTCGCCCTTTTTAATTCGCCCGTCAACCACCCGCACATATAAAATCACGCCACGATAATCGTCATAATAGCTATCAAAAATCAACGCCCTAGTCGGATCATCAGCCTCGCCAGTTGGCGCCGGAATTTTATCGACAACCGCATCCAAAACCTTGTCTACATTTTGACCAGTTTTAGCAGAAATATGAATAATCTCGCTCTCATCGCAGCCCAACAAATTAATGACTTGCCTGGATACGCGCGGTATATCGGCGGCCGGCAAATCAACCTTATTTAACACCGGAATAATTGTCAAATCCTGTTCCATCGCCAGATAAACGTTCGACAATGTTTGCGCCTGAATTCCCTGGCTAGCATCAACCACCAATATCGCGCCCTCACAAGCCTGCAAACTGCGCGAGACTTCATAGCTAAAATCGACATGCCCCGGAGTGTCAATCAAATTCAAATCGACATTTTTATATCGCATCCGCACCGGCGCCAGCTTAATAGTGATGCCCTTTTCCCGCTCCAAATCCATTGAGTCCAGCAACTGCGATTTCATTTCGCGCTTTTCTACAGTCCCAGTCATCTCCATCATTCGATCAGCCAGCGTAGACTTGCCGTGATCAATGTGAGCAATAATACAAAAATTCCGAATATTTTCCATTAGCCCTTAAACTCCAATCGTCCAAATAACACTTTTTTCAATCGTGCAAGAATCGGGTCAATTTCTGGCAATTTTAACCACTTTGAAACCGCGGCATACGCACCAAAACTGACCAATGAAATGATAACAAATTTCGGAAAAGCGCTAAAGAAACTGTCGTCATGATAACGAAACGGCATAATTAGCACGGCAATATAACAAACCACGCCCGTAATAGTACCCGCAATTATCATCTTAAAAATCGCCCGCACAAACGTCATGTCGAATAATTTTGGCATTTGACGATTCATAACCACCAAAAGCACGACCACTTCCAAAACCGCCACTGTTGATTGAGCCCAAGCCAATCCATACGCGCCCATTTTCAAGACCATCGATAGAACAATTGCTAAAATAATATTCAAAGTAATCGAGAAAATTGAAATATACAGCGGAGTTTTCGTGTCTTGGCGGGCATAAAATGCTCGCGCGGCCATATGGTAAATAGTTCGGAATAAAATCGCCACGACCAGACAGCCCAAAATTCCAGCAATCAGCTGATCACCACCGTTACTAATAAAGTGCGCAACGTATCCCCTGGTAAAGAAAATCACCACCGATACCGGAAGTGCCATCCAAAAAATAATTCTCAACAGGGAACGCAGGTCTTTTTGAAATAGGTCATTTCGACCTTCGCCCAAATGCTCAGTCAATTGAGGAAAGGCGGCATTTGAAATCGCCACGCCAATAAGATTGATCGGCATCATATGAAGAGTCAAGGCCTGCTGGTATGCCCTAACCGTTCCATCGGCCAAGCGCGAAGCTAAATTGACCTCGACCAGGCTAACCACATAATCCATTCCTTGGTCAACAGAGCGCGCTGGCAATAAAGATAAAACTTTCCTAAATCCCTTATTTCGCCAATAAATTTTGAAATTGTAATCAAAACCAAGCCCAGCCAAGCCAACCGCACTGACGATCAATTGTAAAAATGATCCCAAAACCACACCCAATGCCACGCCCATAATGCCACCGTCAAAAATCTGCCAGCCGAATAAATTGACGCCGCCAGTGAACCACACCGTACCGATAATAATACCGACGTTATACAGCATTGGCGCCAGCGCACAGAACATAAATCGCCCGACCGCTTGCTGAATACTAGCAATCACCGCCGCAACCGCAAAGATAAACGGATTAACCGCGATCACCTGCATCATACTAACCGCCAAAGCATGACCAGATTCACTCAGACCAGGCGCGATTAAATACTTCATCAATGGATCAGCGAAAATAATAATCAGCACCGACGCCGCCATAGTTATTAGCGCCATGAAATTAATCATGCTCGAGCTAATTTGCCAAGCCGACTGCTTATTACCCTTGACCCAGCGCTCATTAAAAACTGGAATGAACGTCACACTAAGCGCACCAGAAACCAGCACTGCAAACATAAAATCTGGCACCATGAAAGCTGCCGTATAGGCATCCAGCCCAACAGGATATCCTGCAAATGCTCCATTTTTACTTGGCATGTAGGCTGAGTTTAGTAGACGATCACGGAAAAATCCCAGCAAGCTCGACAGCAACGTCGAACTAGCCATAATCGTAGCAGCCAATTTCACATTAAGCCGCTGATTTATTTTCGTAACTGTACTACGAACGCGCCCCATATTATTTTACGAATGCAGTTTAGCTTCTTTTGGTAACTTAGTGCCTTTAAGAATCTCGTCAACCTCAGATTCTTCCAGAGTTTCTTCCTTCAGTAGAGCCTCGGCCAACTTATCAAGGAACGAACGATTCTCTTTCAATACCAGCATTGCACGATGTTTAGCTTCGGTAATCAATTGTGCAACTTCCTCATCAATCATCTTCGCAGTTTCATCAGAATACGGACGCTCTCTGGTCATTTTATCGAACATCAAGCCGCCGTTATCTTCGTGGAATACTTGATCGCGCAAGCCCTTGCCCATTCCTTGCTCAATCACCATATCACGGGCAATTTCAGTCGCTTTCCGCAAATCCGAACCAGCTCCAGTAGTAATTCCGTCATCGCCGTAAATCAATTGTTCAGCGATTCGTCCACCCATTGCCCGAGCCAAAATATCCTTAAACTCGTAAACATTTGTGTAGCTCTTATCTTCTGGCGGTAAGAACCATGTTACTCCACCGGTACCGCCACGTGGAATAATCGTAACCTTGTGGACTGGGTCGGAATCAGGCAAGACGTGACCGACAATTGCGTGGCCAGCTTCGTGATAAGCAGTCAATTCTTTCTCGTGATCGTTCATTATCTTAGTCTTGCGCTCTGGACCAATTGCCACACGCTCAAACGCCTCAGTTAATTCGTCATTTGAGATCTTCTTCTTGTTGCGACGAGCGGCAATGATTGCAGCTTCATTAGCCATATTTGCCAAGTCCGCACCAGATGAGCCAGCAGTTTTTGCTGCCAATTTATCAAGATCAACAGTTTCATCAGTCGGCTTTTTCTTAAAGTGAACCTTCAGGATTGCCTCACGATCTTTACGTTCTGGTAATGTAATATTCACACGTCGGTCAAATCGTCCAGGGCGAAGCAAAGCCGGATCCAAAACATCCGCGCGGTTGGTTGCCGCCAAAACAATAACATTAGTCTCGCCATCAAAACCATCCATCTCCACCAAAATCTGGTTCAGAGTTTGCTCGCGCTCATCATGACCGCCACCCATACCAGAGCCACGCTTACGACCCACGGCATCAATCTCATCAATAAAGATAATACACGGGGCATTTTTCTTAGCCTTTGAAAACAGATCTCGCACTCGGCTAGCACCAACACCAACAAACATTTCCACAAATTCAGAACCGGAGATCGAGAAGAATGGCACACCAGCCTCACCAGCAACAGCTCGGGCTAGCATTGTCTTACCCGTACCCGGATTACCGACTAATAATACGCCTTTTGGAATCTTTGCGCCCAAATCTTTATATTTCTTCGGATGCTTGAGAAAATCAACAACTTCCTGCAGATCTTGCTTGGCGTTATCATTTCCAGCAATATCCGTAAACAAAACCTTTTCTTTATCTTGTCCGTACAGGCGAGCCTTACTCTTGCCAAATCCCATAGCTTGATTATTTTGACCCTGAGCTTGGCGCATCATAAACATGAAGAACGCCACGATAATCAGCACAGGCACAACCATAACCGCCAGATTCCACATGGTTTCGCCGGTTGTAGATGGTGGAATAACTTTCACCTCAACCTTAGCGTCTTTGTTCAAGCCCTGCTCATAAATGCTACTAGATTCCTTGACTGAATGCTCGGTAGGTTTTGATTGATCTTTTGGAGTAATCTTAATATCGTTTCCTTGAATCTCCAATTGAGCAATTTTACCGTCATTTGCTCGACGCACCACATCAGATAATGCAACATCTTTAAGATTTGACGCAGGGAAGAGTGTTGCGTAAAAAATTAACGCTACAAAAATTATAATTGCCCAAAACAATCCAAATCGTAAAATTTGACTTATTCTATTCTTTCCATTTCTTTGAGGCATCTTAACAGCCATTCTCAACTAATCCTTTCGCCTATACTAATCAAACTCTCTTTATTATAACACTTCTTAGCGTCAATTTCATCACAATACCGCCACCAACTTGCCAGCAAGAGCCAGCTTTTCCAGTTTTTACAGCAATTAGCATACGCTCTAATTGAGAACCCAGTAACGATACGTCATAATGTCGTAAAACGTAATAATATAGCAATTCTTGTGCGACATTATCATTTATCATCGTCAAAAAATACCGACTCAGGACTTCTCCATCAAACTTTTCTATTTCCTGCTCAATTTCCCCTCTTAATTCTCTCTGTTTCCGCCACGCCTCATATACTCCAAGCTTCTGGTATTCATCAAGTTCACGATTTATCTTGCGTCTAAATTTATTCCTCTGATACGCGTCGCTTTGATTTGTCTCATCTTCACACCATTCCAATTTCTGGCGAATCGCATATTCATAAATTCTCTGCTTCGTCCAACCATTCATCGGCCTAACTATTTGACTATCACTCATTCCCGCCAAGCCTCGCCATCTGGAGCCACGCTTAAGATTCATCGCTACAGTTTCAATAATGTCATCTCGATGATGCGCTGTCACTATCACGCCATCAAAATCCGTCGCCACGCCACGCAAAAATTCATAACGCCTTTGGCGCGCCAATTCTTCACTGGCATCAGCCCCCAGCTTTTCACGCCGACAAACAAATTGTATTTTATATCTATCAGCTAAAGCCTCGACAAATCTAGCATCACTCGCCGAATCCTCACGAATTCCGTGATCAAAATGAGCGACCACCAAATCTTTTTCCGTTCGCGACATCAAATCCAGCAAAACTACCGAATCAATCCCACCACTGACTGCGATAATATATCTCACATATCCATTATCTCACAATTTACCTAAAACGTATTTGGCAAATTTTATACTATCTGTTACAATCAATGCAGTGTGGCACCGTAGCTCAGCTGGTTAGAGCGCAGGACTCATAAGCCTGAGGTCGGTGGTTCGGGTCCACCCGGTGCTACCAGGAATTATCTTTTCCTCGCCAATACGACGGGGAATTTTTTATAGATACTGAATTAAATTAGCTCAAGCTCTTCAGATTGAACGCCGTCCAAAGCAGCCAATCGTCGTGACACAAAACTGTCCAATTCCCATGAATTACGCTGACGCTCCCACGTTGCTAAATCCTTTTTTCGGGTTACTTCTAAAAATTCAGCTAATTCACTGGTGTTGATTTCCATATTTTTTCCTTTTTTTGTGTTAATTATTTAACTGTTTCTATACTATCATAAATTTGACAAAAAAGCAATACCTTTTTCGGTCATTATTTACCTTTTCATTCCGCTTGTGGTACACTGGTAGGGAAGGATTTATACACAAAAATGACCCCCGTAACAATCTCGTCACTGGCTACCATAATTTTTGCAGCGATTATTCACGCTAGTTTTCAGCTTAGTGTCAGTGTTTTAACGTTACTTAGCGGGCATTCAATTGGCAAAAAAACCGCCCAGAGAAAAATTTTTCGTATGAGCAACAGTTTTGTACTTGGAGTTGCAACGATTACCTTGTTACTTATCAGCTCAATTTCCTATTTCTTATCACTATTTATCCACCACGTCACCAGCGCAGAGCAACTCGTTGCCGCAGTCTCTTCAGGGATGATGTTTGGATTAGGAATCGCAATTTGGGCATTCTACTTCCGACGACAACCAGGAACTTCATTATGGCTTCCGCGCAATTTTGCAGAATATTTAAACAAGCGCACCAAAAAAACCAAAAACTCCGTAGAAAGCTTTGCTCTGGGAATAATTAGCGTTATTGCAGAAATCATATTTATTATCGCGCCAATTATCGCCGCTAGTCTGGCTATTATCACCCTACCAAACCCCTTCTTGCAAATCATCAGCGTAGCGATCTACGTCATCGTGTCCGCGCTGCCATTATTTATCTTTATCGTCTTGATCGGCAGCGGACGCAGCATCTCTAATTTACAACGTTGGCGGGAAGATCATAAGAGATTTTTGCAATTCGCCAGCGGCGGTAGTTTACTAATTTTGGCGGCATTTCTATTCGTCGACCGCGTTATTGGCGTCATTAGCTACGGAGGCAATCTATGGTAAAGCCAGGTCAAATTGACGTCATCAAACAAGGAAAACGACCGCCAGAGGAGTTTAGCCCAGACAAGCTCCACAATTCCATAATTGCCACCTGCCTAAGCGTTCGTACGCCAGAAGGTCAAGCTCAAGACATTGCAAAAACCGTTACTCTGGGCGTTATGAATTGGTGCGAAACTCACCCAGAAATAACCTCTGCCGATATCCGCCGCCAAGCACAACGCATTATGAAAACTCTGCATCCTGACGCGGCTTATTTATATAAAAATTATAAAACCATAATTTAGGAGATTTGATGTCGCAAAAACCAACTTTTGACTATGACTATATCGTAATTGGTAGTGGCGCCGGCGGTTCGCCCGCAGCTAGCATATTAGCAAGCGCTGGAAAAAAAGTTGCTGTTGTAGAAAAATCAACATTCGGCGGGGAATCACCAAACTGGGGAGATGTGCCAACTGGATTTTTAACTCATGCTCTTAACGTTTATCAAACAGCCAAAGATGCCGCTAAGTTTGGACTGCGCACTAACTCTGTTGGATATAACTACCCTTCTCTGCTCTCCTGGAAAGACAAAGTCGTAAAGAGAACTGGAGCTGGCGGTAATCGCTATTATTACGAGAAGCAAGGCATTAGTGTTTTTGCTGGCAATGCACATTTCTTGAGTCCGAACGAAATAGCCATCAATCGCAGACACTTGTCTGCTCGTAAATTTCTCATTGCAACTGGATCTGATTGGCAAATTCCAGAAATACCTGGATTAAGTGCCGTTTCTTATCACACTCCAAAAACCATCTTCAACTTAAAGCGTCCACCAAAAACCATGTTCATTGTTGGCGCGGGAGCTACGGCACTAGAATTGGCACATATCTTCTCCACCCTGGGAACAAAAGTTTACGTAGCAGAAAAATCGTCCAGAATATTATCAACATTTGACCCAGAAGTCAGTGCTTTGGTTACGAATGACGCAAAAAATCGCAATATTTCAATCTTAGCTCGCACTAAGATTATCGCTATACAAAAATCGTCTATACAAAAGCGCGTCACTTTTCTGCAAGGGCGAATAGAGAAATCTGTACGCGTTGATGAGATTCTAATTGCCGACCAGCAATTGCCTGCAACAGATTTAGGCTTAGAGAACGCTGGCGTAAAATATACCGAAAATGGCATTTTGGTTAATTCTTACCTGCAAACTTCCGCTCGGCATATTTTCGCCGCAGGAAATGTAACTGACGCTAATATTCAAACCCACACAGCTTTAGCGCAGAGTCGTATTGCGGCTCATAATTTGCTACATAATAATAAGATTAAATTCAATGATTCCCCACGCCTACAAGTTGCATTTACTCAGCCAGAAATAGCTCAAATTGGAATGAATGAATACGATTGTAAGATGAAAGGAATAAGCGCAAAAATAGCAATTGTTCCGCTCACCACTACCGTACGCAGCAACATTACCGACCAGCGAATAGGTTTTGTGAAATTGATCGTTGGCAAGAAGCGAGTTATTATCGGTGGGACAATTGTCGGACCGCACGCTAGCGATATGGCAGCCGAGCTAGCCCTGGCCGTTCGACATAAAATTACCAGCGAAGAGCTGGCGTCCACTCCGCATTGTTTTACTTCTTGGTCAGAAGCCGTGCGAATTGCCGCTGGAAAACTTCTATAATTACCTCTGATGCGCTATAATAAGTCTCACGGGGGCGTAGCTCAGGGGTTAGAGCAGTCGGCTCATAACCGATTGGTCGCTGGTTCGATCCCAGCCGCCCCCACCACAGTCTGAATTTGATAATCATAAGATGAATATTTTTACCATTCCTGCTACAATATTATGTAGTAGATATTAAATTTGCAAAATGAACAAATTAAAACTCAAACGATTAATTTACAGAATACAGCACGACTATTTGACCTTAAATAATGTCGTTATTGCTGCTGCGATTTTAATTGCTATGAGTTGGGCTTGGGGCTCCATTGAATCAATGCAAAAAAATTACGAATTACAACGCTCTATTGACAACAAACGCCAGCAAGTGGAAATAGAAAAATTGCAAGTCGCTCTCCTGGAATACGAATCGAAATATTATCAAAGCGAAGAATATCAAGAATTGACTATTAGACAGCGCACGGGAAAAGGTCTACCTGGCGAAAAACAGCTCATCACCCAATCTTTCGAAAGCGCCACGCCTGCCCAAAAACTTGCGTCGAGCGCGAAGCGAACGGATAGCAATTTCCAGCAATGGATGAACTTTCTATTTGGTGGCAATAGTCATAAACACTAAGGTATTGCAATTATCACGTTAAGCTGATATCATAATTATGTATCGCGGGGTAGAGCAGCCTGGTAGCTCGTTTGGCTCATAACCAAAAGGTCGTAGGTTCAAATCCTACCCCCGCCACCAAGAAAAATCCCTCTTCATTCAGAAGGGGGCTTTTTCTTTTTAGATTACTTACACACGCTAAAACAATTCTCCCTGACGCTCACCCCAAGAAGCCTCAGCAGACTTAATCATATCTTCCGGCGTTTGACGGCTTGAGCTTTCGGCTGAAGAATTTCCATTCTCCCGATTCTTCCTCGCACGCTCCAGAGCCTTACGCGCCAAAGCTAATCCTCGCCTATTTATCTCCCTCTGCTCGTCACTTAGCGGCTCTTTTTTCGGCTCAGGATACATCAAATCAGATTCAGACGGCTCTCCATAAGGCCTATATCGACTTCTGCGCCACAAATCTCTCCTATTAGGCCGCTTTCCGCTACTCGATAAACCACCACTACGCTCAGGTCGATCGCCATCAACACCATATCCGTAATCATAATACGCGCCGCAGCCTTGATCAACACGTCGATCAGCCTCACCTTCGGGCGTAGTGTCATATACCGGCAACGTCGGAGTCTTTTCCATAGTTGTATTATACCATAATAATTAAAAATAATCAATCCCAACAAAAAACTCCCCTGCTTTTTGCAGAGGAGTTGTGGCACCTGTTTGTTTGGTTATACTATATCACCAAACGCGCTTATGGTGCAAGCAAAGGACTATTTTTTCTTAGAAATTGTCAAAAAGCCGTTGCGTGGGTTTTCTTTCACAATACGATCTTCTGGTAGATCACATGGTGTACCCTTTTCATTCTTCTCAACCTTAGCGAAGAAGTAAATAGTTTGAGTCTTGCCGCCGCGCAAAGTTACGTCAGTCTTGTGCAAGTAATATGTGATGCCCTTTGAGTTGGTATGTTTATAAGCCATTTGGTTATATACCTCCTATTAATGATATACCTATATAGATTACTATCTCTATATCACCCCTGTCAAGCTAAAAAAGCTTATTTCGTCGCCTAAGCATCAACTTTAACATCCCCAGAACAACCAACCTCATTGCGATAATCATGGCAATAAATATCGTCACTAGCAAAGACCACCCCGCGTAATCAGCTGACCATATCGGCGAGACGAAAGTATGATAATACGGCTCGGTTGAAGGCGCTTCAAACTGCAAGTTAGTGGCTTTCGCGGCAGGATATTTCGCCCACTCCTCATTAATACAATTGATGTACCTCGGATCCGCCTGTGTCGTAAATCGGCCGTAACCGCCTTGCTGTGCCCTAGCGTCACAAACAGCCCTAACTTTCGACACAGTGTCATTGTTAGACTGATTTTTTATCTCTTCTTCAAACTCTTTCAGTTTCCGGTCATACATTTGTTTATACGTATGATCCAGCGCAATCTTCCCCGGATCCGCGTTCATATGCGTAGATACATAACGCTGCAGATCATATAGTCGTTGCTGAAGATTAACTATATCCCCAGCCTTATCTGCGTTCTCCACAGATTCTCGCCGCTCAACCATGCCAACATTATTCAGCCTCAAAAAAGTTGCCGAAATAAAACCAGACATAATCAATAAAACAACCAACTGCCAAGTCTTAATCTGACTGAGTCGCTTAATTCTGAACTTGGTTTTCTTCTTATCTATAGCCATCCCACCACCTTCTCTATGATTTTAGTATAGCAAATTATCCCAATGACGTGAATATTACTATCGCTACGGTGGTATAATATTTGTATGCGAATTTATTTTTCAGGAATTGGCGGCGTTGGTATCGGACCACTGAGTAGAATTGCTTTAGAGGCTGGATATGACGTTTGCGGCTCCGACAGATCACCAAGTCTAATCACAAACGAATTAGAGTCAGCTGGAATTCCTATTTCTTTTGATCAATCTGGCACGTTCTTGCAATCAGAACACGATAAATCACCATTTGACTGGTTTATTTACACCGCTGCCTTACCGGAAAATCACCCAGAACTAGTCTTGGCGCGAAAATTAGGCATAAAAACCAGCAAGCGCGACGAATTACTGGCGCAAATAATCGCCGATAAAAACTTGAAACTTATCGCAGTCGCTGGTACTCACGGAAAAACCACAACAACGAGTATGCTAGTCTGGGCAATGGAGCAATTGCAAATTCCTGTTAGTTATTCTGTAGGTTCGACTTTAAGTTTTGGACCGAGCGGAACGTTTGATAAAAATAGCCAATTTTTTGTATACGAGTGCGATGAATTTGACCGCAACTTTTTGCATTTTTCTCCAGAAATTAGCCTTATCACATCTGTTGATTACGACCATCCAGACACATATCCAACAAAAGAATCCTACTTAGACGCCTTCCGTGAATTCGGCGAAAAATCTAAAAAAGTTATCGCGTGGCAAGAAAATTCAGCCATATTTGATGAGAAAAATCTAACAATCTTGTACGATTCCAACAAAAACATCACTCTGCCCGGCGAGCACAATCGAAAGAACGCTACTTTGGTGATTGAAGCTTTGAGACATATGGGAGTGGACGCGGAGGAGTTAGAAATATACCAAGCAATAAACTCCTTCCCCGGATCAGGACGACGTTTTGAAAAGCTCGCCGAAAATCTATATTCTGACTATGGACATCACCCAGTTGAAATTCAAGCGACACTACAGATGGCTAAGGAGTTGTCAAACGATGTAGTTCTGGTTTATCAGCCACACCAAAATGTTCGCCAACACGAGATAATTAGTCAATACACTGATGATATTTTCCATGATGCCAATGAAATTTACTGGCTGCCGACTTACTTAACTAGGGAAAATCCAGATTTGCCAACTTTAACACCACAACAACTTGCCAAAAATATCGACAAAGAAAAAGTTCATTTCGCCGAATTAGATGACAGTTTATGGCAAGAAATAACCGCAGCAAGGAACTCTGGAAAGCTCGTCCTGTGCATGGGCGCTGGTACAATCGACAGATGGATTCGCGAGCAATTAGCTAAAAATTAGCGATCATCGATCATCGCCGCTGCCGTGAATCTTCCCCCGACTCTGGCGACTGAGCAGTTTATCATTATTTCTGCGAGCCACTTCCTCTAAACTACAACCAAGCAAATGCGCTATAGAATTGACATACCAAAGCACGTCACCGAGCTCTTTTATTATTGCGTCGCGATCATTCTCTGAGATCTCGCCATTTTTATCACGTAAAATTTTCTTAAACTTCTCCATAACTTCGCCAGATTCGCCACTTAATCCCAATATCTGTGCCATCAATCTCGCGTCAACATCACCATATTTATGGGAATCTTTATATGTTAAGGTAGAAATTGCTTTAGTTGAATAATCGTTAAATTGCATAATATTCCTTTCGTTTATTAGCGGGCAGTTCTTACGAAATTAATAGTTTTTCCTTCGCCAATCCACCTTTGTTCGTAAGTCGTCATTATTTTATATTCGTCATTTAGCGCGGATTCATGAAGATCAAAATTCAACTCTTTAATTTGCCATTTCTCTGACACTAATTGCTCCAAACTCCAGCAGAAAAAATTGTGGTCGTCGTGTTTAATCAATAAAGATCCGTCCGGTGCCAGCAATGAAGAATACTTCTTCAAAAAATTAGGATGAGTCAAGCGGCGCCCAGCGCTATGCTTCCTCGGGAACGGATCAGGAAATGTTACCCAAATTTGCTCCAAAGAATTCTGCTTCACTAATTGGTCTATTTGATCAGCCCGCGCTCGAACGAAAAACACATTCTCCAGCCCTTTTTCTTCAGCAATTTTCGCGCCCTTCTGCAATCGATCGCCTTTAACGTCAATCGCTAAAAACGTCTTTTCAGGATGACGCAATGCAAGCTCCACGCTAAATAGTCCAGTTCCAGCACCGATTTCCAAACAATCGACTTCCCGCTTTATCCACTCGTCAAACTCAAAACATAGAGGTGAATTGTGGAATAAAGCGAACTTATACTTCTTACGTTTTCTGGTGATAATAAATTGATTCGGATCGACAAAACTCATATTTTCTATTATACTAAATCAATAATGGATAAGCTTATAAAACAGCTCTTAGATTCTTCTACATTAGGTCAATGGCTGCATGGCAATAACCTTGGCTGGTTAATTAGTGAGCGCATTATCGACACAGTCAGCATTATTATCGGCTCTGTTTTTGTTTATTTTCTGGGGAAATATTTATTATCTTGGACTATCCATTATTCTATACGCTCCACCGCTAAACATCGCTCCTGGCACCGTAAAGACATAGAAAAGCGCGAAAAAACTCTCGTCCAATTAACCCGAAGTTTCTGGCAAATCATAATAATTTTCTATGTCGCCGCA
>CALHQU010000041.1 GCA_938038145.1 uncultured Candidatus Saccharibacteria bacterium | reverse complement strand
GTAATTTGATTAAAAAGTCATCAATAAAAAATGAAAAGAAAAAAGTGGAAACTATTACCTTAGATATGCCATTACTTGAATGTGGGTTCTCCTTTAACACACAATTTAGAGAATATTTCTCAATTTTAACAGATGTTTCACCATTTAAATTTACTGCTGATATGGCTACTGCTTGGAGAAAAGTAAAAAGCGAAAATGATTTGAGTTTTACAATTCAAGATATGCTGAAAGTTTATTATGGAAAATCAGATTATGCCAAGTATGATAATTCGGTTTGTCAATGGAATCAATTTTTAAAGGATTTTAGTGCAGACGAAAATAGTCGCAACTATTCGAATAAATTAAAAGTAGCTTCTATTCTTTGGAAAGAAGTTAGAAATTCAAAAAATGAAAAAATTTATTCAAAGAATCTTTTGACTGAATATGCCAGTAAAATAAAAGAGTATCATAAATTAGATAATCCCCAACGTGTTAACACCCAATGAGTAGTTAATCATGGATATTGGAAAGACAGAATATACTGTAGGTGAAATGGTGTCAGCTATCTGGCGTTCGGGTGTAGTATAATGACTCTCATGACAAAAATCACCAACGGACATATCATCACGCAGGATTTAGATGGAACTGATCATCTGGATTGCCTGTATCGCATCTCGCTCAAAGCCTTGATTTATAATGATGCTGGGCAGATTTTGGTTGTTAAAGAGGATGGGCGGCCGTGTTGGGATTTGCCGGGCGGTGGTATGGATTATGGCGAAACTTTTGAGTCGGCTTTGAAGCGGGAATTGTATGAAGAAGTTGGCTATAAGGGCAATCTTCGCTATCAGCTTTTTGACGCGTCGGACGAGATTTATGTTGAGCGAATTGATGCTAACCAAATTTGTTTTTCTTGTCGCGTGTGGACGGAAAACTTTGATTTTTCAGCGGGCGTTGATGCGGACGAAGTGACGTTTATGGATCCTGAAGAGTTGCGACTCCAAGAGAGTGAGTCGGGCGCGCCGCTTCGATATAAAGTGCATTTGAAGTGGCAGAAATTGTGTGGCGCAAATAGTTTGCCGACGGAGTAGTATTGACTTTTTCCATAAAATAGTATAGAATATCAGGCATGGAAAAAAGTACAGGCGGCGTATCTCTTGATTGATATAGTTAATGTACAAGGTTTTGCGTATGAAGAAAACTGATAATTACAGCGCCAGAGTTGAAATCGAGAATATTGTCGGTGACCCCAGTAAAGTCGATGAGAATTCGTTATTTACACTATTGACCAGATTGGCTATTAAAAAAGGTCGGATTTTTGACATGGGCATAATATTGGCTAGTCGTGATGATAAATATTCGGGACACGTTGAATTAGCGGAGAAGCGTCTCCCTAGTCAGTCCACATCCATACAATCGCCATCTCAGTTTCCGTATGATAGGATTGAGTTGCGAAGCTGGCGAGATAAGCTGGGTGTGCAGTCTTTCGGCAGAATGAAAGGGGATTTCGACAGGGATGCTTATTTTTCCTCAGATAATGCGGAATATCTCATGAGGCGAGTGGCTGCCGTGGCTGTTGGGCTTTGCTTGGAAACGCCTTTACAGGAGCTGGATTCTGTCAAGGAATTTTCGGCCGAGGAATTGGCAGAAGCGTGGCCGAGGCTTAGATACGGAATTTACATTTAATATTGTCGTTGCTATAATAACCATATGCATATTATTCTTGGTGGGACGAGTGGGCTTGGATTAGAAATGGCAAAGCAGCTGCGGGAACGTGGTGAGCGTGTGCTGGTTTTAGGTAAAACGCATAATCCGCAGAAGCACGGCGAAGGTTTTCCATTGGATGTTTATTATTCGGATCAAGTGGAGTCGGCGTCGGCGCGAATTGAGCAGATTTTAAACGGCGATGATATTGATCAATTTGTGTGGGCGGCTGGATATGGCTGGCGCGGCAATTTTGAAGATCAGCCGAGCGTTCGCAGTATGGCGGAAGTTAATTTTTCTGGCGCGTTGCCGCTAGTTCAATGGGCTTGGCGTAAGATGTCAACGCAGAATCGTAAGTCTGTACTGACGATTATCGGGTCGACAAGTAGCGTTAAAGCGCGCTCAGATGAAGCTGTGTACGTTGCGACGAAGCACGCTCAAGCGGGTTTGGCGCGAAGTTTGGGAATGCAGGCGGATGAACAAAAACTTCCAGTTAGAGTTGCGTTATTTTTGCCCGGCGCTATGAAAACTCCGTTTTGGAATGGGCGTGATCTTCCAGTTGATTATATGTTTTTCAACGATCCTGCGAAAATTGCCATACATATTATCAATGCGATTGATTGTCAGCAGCAACCGTTTTTGGAATGGGCGTTGCCAAAAGGCACGTTGGTTTAGGCTTTCCAGGGTGCTATAATTCAAGCATGACAAATGGTTCGAATAATGATTATTTTGGGGTAAAAGTTGTAGTTATCGGCGGCGGAACAGGAAGTTTCACGTTGCTTTCTGGATTGAAAAAATATACACACAGCATTACAGCGTTGGTCAATATGGTCGACGATGGCGGCTCAACGGGCGTGTTGCGCGATGAATTGGGCGTGTTGCCGGCGGGCGACGTCAGGCAATGCTTGGTGGCGCTAAGTACTTCGCCGAAAGTTCGTGATTTGTTCAATTACCGATTTGGCGAGGGCAGCATGAAAGGTCACGCGTTCGGCAATTTATTCATGGCGGCGCTAGAAAAGATGACTGGAAGTTTTGCTGATGCGGTTGAGTTGGCTAGTGAAGTTTTGGGTGTTAATGGCCGAGTCTATCCGATTACTCTGGACGATACAACGATGTCGATTAAGCTGAAAGACGGTACGGTTGTTGATGGTCAGCACGCGGCTGAGTCGCTAAAGATTCCACGTGGCGAGCGTCCGTGGTTAGAGCTTAAACCGCCAGCTACGATTAACCCGCGAGCTCGTCAAGCGATTTTGGATGCCGATTTGGTGGTGATTGCGCCGGGACTTTTATATGGCAGTTTGGCGCCAGCGTTGTTGGTTCGAGGCGTTACTCGGGCGCTTGCCGAAACGAAGGCGAAGAAAGTCTATGTTTGCAATTTGGTCACCAAGCCAACGCAGACTGATGGATTTACCGTGGCGGATTTTGCGGATGAAATTGAGCGATTTTCAGGGGTGAATATGGATTATGTGCTTTACAATAACCATCGCCCGCCAGAGGAATTGATAAAGAAATATGCTCACGACGGCGAATATTTGGTCGAGTGGGATAAGGAATTGCTGAAGAAAAAGCATTATTATGCGTCGGGCAAGCGCTTGATTGCTGATGACGTGTGGGTCAACACGAATTCCAGCAGCGACCCATTGGCGGCTCAACGCAGCTTGATTCGTCACGATGCCGACAGGGTGGCGCGCGAATTGATGCGGATTTATTTTGCATAGATAACCGCTATCGTCTAGCTATTGCAAAAATTTATAGTTTGTGATATAATTCACAAGCTATATTATGGAAAGTAAAGAATCATTAGACAATACTACCGATCTTCAAAATCAAGGCGAAGTTGACTTTTCTCTTGAAAGTAGAGAATCGGCCATGAGATTGGTGGAGACATTTAGCGGAGATCACTTAACTCCGTCGCGTAAACTGGCTGCAGAGATTATTATCGGGATGCCGGAGGGTTTGAGTGATAGGCGACGTATTGAATATATTATGAGGTCGCTAGATGGCGCCTCTGAAGAGATTAGCAAGGATACTGTCATAGGTATAGTTGAGGACTATAAGGTCTTGCAAGAGGCTTTTTTGTCGTACATGGAAGATATTGATGAGGGTTCGCTAGCAGGAAAAGCGCTAAAGCTTAAGGACAATCAAACAATTCCTGACGATTTAGACGTGGACGGTGATGATTGTGGTAAGAGCCCGTGGGCTGAAAATCCGTCAATTCCAGCACCGCATCTCGATAACTTGATAAAGGTATTCTCAACAAAAGGCGAAGGAGCTAAAGGTATAGGCTTGGAGACTGCGATGATTGCTGGAGCTATAACCTTATCTAACTTAAAAGTCGCCCCTTATCATAGCGCGTTCGCGTATAAATGTGCAGTATTTGCTGAAAATTTCTTAATTCCAGTATGCAGTATTATTGGGCTGGATAACTTGGAATCTGAGCTAAAAGATGAAATTGGTGTTATGACGGGTCGTAATATTGGCGATGCTTTATATCCCAAAGATGCCTTGAGTAATGATATCGATTCGATCATGAATGAGGTGGACAGGGTTGTGTCGTTGCATTTTGGTAACAGGTATTCGACTGATCCTACACGATTTGATTTTGCTATAGGTAACTTTAATGGCGTGTTCTCTGAGTTGTTAGGGGAGTCGGATCTGAAACCTGCCGTAAATACCAATTCTTCGCATAGTACATTTTTTGGATCTGGTACTGTAAAAACCCCTAATGGAGCAGAATTGGAAGTAAGGGCTCGAGGTAAGGGTCGCGGCTCGTATTGTAAAAAATTACTACAGACCATAGGCTATTACGATACACGTTCTCAACCTCTGAAAGATTCGGGGGAGTTCCATCCGATCGACTTATATGGTATGACGGTAATTTGTCAAGACAATGAGCAGCTAGCTGATGCCTATGCTGATGCCGTGATTAAGGCTGTTAACGGCAGTAAGATTACTCCATATCAAGCTCCAGGACGGAAAAGCGAATGTTTTGTTATTAAGGGCTCTCCGGATTTTCAGGAGAAGATCCGCCAGAAAATTATCGATAAGATACCAGGCATTAATATGAAAATGTTCAGTTTTAAGGATAGTAGCAGTGGATTTACTGATGCGAAGATTACTGGATTCTATGAAACTGACGATGGAAGAATTCCGTATGCGCCGTTTGAGGTGCAGTTTTCTACGCCAGATGCTCGTCTGGTGGCTCGTACTGGTAAAAAAGCGGCACACTTTTTCTTTAAGCTGCGGAAAACTTACGGCGATTTGGTCAATATGAGTGATGAAACAGCAGAGAAGATAATTGATATTTGGCAGCGTAAGCAAGACTTCTTTACAAACTGTGCTGATGAGGAGAAGGAATCTCATTTAACAAAACAAAGTCGTGATCGCGTTCGTAAATTTTATGAAGACTATAATAAGATAAACAGTGAGTCCCGCAAGATAGCCAGGCGAGCTATAATTAGTGTATAATCATACTAATGACAACTTACTATACTGACGGCTCTGCTTCGCCGAATCCCGGTCCAGGTGGGTTTGCGGTTATTCGTGATCTTCAGCCTTATATTTTGGGATCGGAAGATGACGAGACGACGAATATTCGCATGGAGGGCAAAGCTTTAATTGCGGCATTGAAAGATGCTAATGGCGCGCCGTGCGTGATTTATTCTGATAGTGAATTTTGGATTAACGTGGTCACCAAGTGGGCGCCGGGCTGGGAAAAGCGCGGCTGGACGAAGAAGAGTGGCGAGATTAAAAATCTGGATATTGTGCGTGAACTGTACGAATTATATTCAAACTCTCAGGCGGATTTGCGTTGGGTGCGCGGTCATGAGGGCGACGAAGGGAATGAACTAGCGGACGAATGGGCTAATCGGGCGCGTGAAGGCGAAAGATTGGCTAAATAACTGCTAGCGACATCTGATAAAAATTGCTATACTAGAAAAATGGAAGAAGTGAGGGAAACGACTGATATTTTTTTGTGGGCAAATCAAAACGACGCAAAAAAGAACGATTTACAGATAGAGCTGTTCTTATTTAGCAAAAATTACACGCCGTATTTTATGCCGATAAAAGGCGATGTTGAGCAGCAGCTCAGGCCGTTGTTCTTGTTTGATTATATCAATCAGGTCAATTTGGGTGCAGGCACTGGATTGAGTGTTCGCGATTATGAATTGAGCGAATCAGAAGACAATGTTTTATTGAGAACTGACTTGGAAAAGGTTGGGCGAGCTGAAACGCTGATTCATTTGATTGAACATGAGCGTCATGACATCATGGAGTTTTCAGAAACGGAGCACGAGTTTAAGCGTATGAAGGGAATTGTGGCGCGATTTACTGACCCGAATAATCCTGACGCAATATTTTACACGGTTAAGCTAATCCAGCAAGGTCAGACGCTAAAGAGTGCGTTGGCTTGGGAGTTTTCTGACGGAAAGTTTGGTTCATTTAATGCGGAGGTTGGTTTTAAGGTTCCGGATGATAATCAAGTTTTGATTGTTGGTAAAGATATTTTTGCGTTTAATCCTGGAAAATTTGAGCGAATGTTTGGCTATGAATATAAAAAGCAGGTGATTGCTGATAAAAAAGTAGCGGAAATTGAGAAGGAATATAAGCTAAGTTTTCCGGAGGGAATGGATCTTAATGCGTTGGTGAAGGAGCGCAAAAAGACGATTAATAAATTGCAGAAATTGGAAATCGGCGCGGTTAAACAGGAAGATGTTTTGGACTATGCCGATGAGATGCAATTGGAATTGATGAGCGATGATAACGGCGCGATTATTATCATGGACGGCAATGATTTAGATATGTTCGTAAATCTCATCAATGAGGATTATATCGAGAGTAAAATCACGGGCAAGCGTTACGAAATTAAGTCGAAGAAGCTGCTCGGCGAGCCAGAAGGCGAACCGCCACGAGGCTAAAATGGATCAAGAATTAGCGCTGGCTATTCTACTGAGCGGTCGGTCGGCGTTGCTGACTGGCGCGGCTGGAACGGGCAAAACTCACCTGTTGAATACTTTTATTGCGCAGGCACGAAAACGGGGTAAAAAGGTATCGGTAACGGCGACAACTGGTCTGGCGGCGACGCACCTTGGTGGTAATACTATTCACAGTTGGAGTGGCATTGGTGTGAATGATCATTTGCCGAACAATTTTTTTGAACGATTGTCAAAAACGCGGCGTGATGTGATTTCTAAAACTGACGTGCTGATTATTGACGAGATTTCAATGCTTCACGATTTTCGGCTGGATATGATTGATAAAGTTTTACGAACCGTCAGGGAAAATGATCAGCCGTTTGGTGGTATTCAGTTGGTGATGAGCGGCGATTTTTTTCAATTGCCGCCAGTGAATCGTCCGAACGAGCAGGGCGGTGGATTTGTGGTTTATTCTGATGCTTGGCAAGAACTTCGGCCGGCAGTTTTATATTTGGAGCGACAATATCGTCAGAATGATGAGCAGCTTTTGGAGATTCTGACCGCTCTAAGAACTGGCGATGTTAGGCGACGTCACGTCGAGGCGTTGCTGGCGCGTACGGAAATTGAGCCGCCAGATGGTGATATAACAGAACTACACACTGTAAACGTTGATGTTGATGATATCAATATTCAAAAATTGGCGGAATTGCCAGGGGAAGAACGTTCGTATCAACAGACGACGACGGGCTCGAAAATTTATGTAGAGAATCTGCAAAGGTCGGTTCTGGCGCCCGAAAATTTAGTGATTAAGCTGGGCGCGTTAGTGATGGCGGTTAAAAATTCGCCGCAAAAATTATATGCCAATGGAAGTATCGGCACGGTAGTTGATTTTGAGCCGCTGACGGAATATCCGGTTGTTGAATTTCGAGATGGTCGTCGGGTGACGATGGTACCGGATATTTGGGAATTGCGGGACGGAGAGCGTAAACGAGCGAGCATTTCTCAGGTTCCACTACGTTTGGCGTGGGCGATAACGGTTCACAAAAGTCAGGGAATGACGCTGGATGCGGCTAAGATTGACCTGAGGAAGGCATTTGTTGAAGGTATGGGCTACGTGGCTTTGAGTCGCGTGCGAGATTTGGACAATTTGTATCTATATGGAATTAACCGTAGGGCGCTGGAAGTTTCTCCTGACGCGCTGGCGATTGATGAGGTTTTGAGGCGGGCGAGTAGGGAGTTTGTCGAGAGATATAGGGATTGTAGCCTTTAGATCCCATTAATAGTTTCTTGAATAGAGTGCTGGAGCTTATCGCTATTGATTTATTGAGGATTATTTACTATGCTGATGCTAAGAGCCACCGGAACTAAATCGCCTTACTTGAGCGGTTCGCCGGTGTTCTTTTTATGTCGTTAAAAGCGTATACTAGTTTGTCCTTCAATTGTAGGCTGGTCTGAAATAACTTTAAGTGCTAGTCCATTGTCTAAAACCACTAATAGCGTAGGCTTACATCAACTTAACACTAGGCTTTTCCACAAAAATGTGGAAAAGTTTTTATTTGATGCAAAAATGGGTAAAAAGTCATAAAAAGGGCTTGCAAGTGGGTAGCTGTGGGTAGTATAGTGGAGTCAGTGGAACGAAAGTTGATGGAAAATCACCAACAAAAACAAACATCCACTGTAAAAAACAACTAATCTACCACGAAGGAAGGACGACGTGCAGACAGATTACTTTGAGCGTAAGTTGGACGACAAGCGACGCTTGACAATTCCAGCTGAACTCAGGGCAGAATTCGCATCAGGCGTCGTGCTAACTCGCGGGTTTGGCAAATATCTCCACTTATATCCACAGCAAATCTGGGATCGGGAAGTGGAAAGCGCTCTAACGGGAAGTATTCTGGATGAGCGAGTTGCCGACCTGAACGTTAAATTCCGACGAGGTAAAACCGCATCGGCGCTCGACCAAAAACAAGGACGAGTGACGATTGAGCAGCATTTGCTCGACTACGCTGGAATTGACAGAGAAGTCGTTGCTGTGCGAGCGGGGGAATATTTTCGGCTAATAGCGGCCGAGAATGCGGAATAGTAGATTAGCTAAGCACTTTAACAATTAGAAACCTCTCGAGATCAACTATCTGGGTATTTGAAAATGGCATGTGGCAATTTGCTCCACATTAAAAAAGGCAACGCACCTTCCTCAAACACCTCCCAAAAAAACTCCACCTCACACATAAGTCTCTTTGGAAAACATGGTTGTTACTGACAATCAACAAATTTCCACTCTAAGACAACAAAAACAAACAAAACACAAATACAAAAAAGCCAGAATTAAATATCCAGTTAGGTGATCTCGAGCATTATTTCTGTATAATGGAATAATGATGAGTATTAAAGAACATCCACCACAGTCGGAAGAACTCCAAGCGAGCGAACCGATCCATGTTCCCGTACTTTTGGAGATAACCCTTAGCAAGCTGCAGCCAGTCGAAGGCGAGTCGTATCTTGACTTGACGGCTGGCTATGGCGGCCATGCCAGGGCATTCTTAAATAGGACGGATAGTTACTTGAACTCAGTGTTAGTAGATCGCGACGAAAACGCGATTAAGACATTGGGTGATTTGGCTGAAAAAGGCGTAACTTTAATTCACAAAGATTTTGTGAGTGCGGCGCAAGATTTGGTCAAGCAGGGGCGTAAGTTTGACGTGATTTTGGCTGATTTGGGGGTGTCGTCACCGCAGCTTGACAGAGCAGAGAGAGGTTTTTCGTTTCGATTCGATGGTCCGCTAGATATGCGGATGGACAATCGGACGGAAATTACAGCGGCAGATATTGTCAATTCGTATTCGGTTGATGATTTGACGCAGCTGATTATTCGTTACGGCGAGGAAAATCCCGGACGAGCAAGGCGAATTGCGCAGGCAATTGTAAAAGCTCGACCAATTCAGGGAACGACTGAGCTGGCTGATCTGATCAAGCAAACCGTTGGTCGCGGTAGCATGAAGCATCATCCTGCGACTCGTACCTTTCAGGCGCTACGCATTGAAGTCAATCGCGAACTTAAGCTGATTGAAGAACTATTGCCACTTTTGCCACGCTTACTTAATAAGGGCGGGCGAGTAGGAATAATTAGTTTTCATAGCTTGGAAGACAGATTGATCAAGCGTTATTTTTCGGAGCAAGCGGCGGCTGGCTATGAGGCTGAGCTGATTGTTCCAGAGAAAAAACCGGTGTCTGGAACTGAAGATGTTCACAATCCGCGTAGTCGAAGTGCAAAGTTTCGATACGCCGTGAAAAAATAAAACAAAAAGAAGGAGGCACAATATGCCAATCCACATCAAAGTAGAATTCCAGAATACAGACAAGGCAGAGGCTGTTTCAGTACGCCGCGGCTAAACTAAAGCGTATTCCGGAATATACCTTAGAGAAACCAGCCTGTCTTTAACGGGCGGGCTGGTTTGTTATGCTAAATACAAAATATAAACATAAAAGATAGAGACAAATGACAAACACCACCACATTTACTTCACGACGTTCACACGGTCAATTGCGCCGAAATCAGAATTCTACACGTTTTCAGTCTCAGGTCAAACTTGGTCCTGTTGCTCATACAGTGCTAGTTGCATTGATGATTACAGTACTGGGCTTGATTTATCTTACTCAGGCAACCAGACTTACAGCTTACGGCTATGAAGCTCAGAGTCTGGATACAAAAATCACCGAACTAAGCGCAAAAAAGTCAGAATTGGAAGTGCAGAATGCGCGTCTGACGGCGTTAGAGAAGGTGAAGAATAGCAATGTCGCTTCAGCTATGACGACAACTGAAACGCATTACGCTCAATAGTGATATAATAAGATAAGCAATATGCAGCGGCTTATTCGTTCAAGAACTGGTTGGTTGGCCATCGCTTTACTAGTAGTGATGGCGGCTTTTGTGTTGCGATTATTTCAATTACAGATTTTGCAATATGGCAAATATACGGAATTAGCGCGGGCGAGTCAGCAGCGTCAATTTATCATTCCTGCGGAGCGCGGGAAAATTTACATGATGGACGGAAAAACGCCAGTTCCTGTGGTGCTTAATCAGGCGGTCTATACGGTGATTGCGGATCCGCAGTCGATTGACGATAAAGAGCGGAGCCAGCTTGTTGATAGTCTGAGAGAAATTGCTGGTGGTGAAATGACGGAAAATGTATCTGAACGGCTCAATAATAAAAAGTCGCGCTATGAAGTTTTAGCGAAAAATATCACCAGAACTCAAGCGGAAAAATTGAAAAAGAAAAACTTTGCGGGCGTGTTGTATCAGCAAAGTTCTATTCGAAATTATCCTGAGGGCGAACTGGGCGCGCACGTGCTTGGATTTGTGAATGCGGCTGGCGAAGGTCAATATGGCATCGAAGGCTCTTTGAATAAGCAGCTTAAGGGTCGGGACGGACTATTGCAATCTGTAACTGACGTGAGGAATATACCTTTGACGGTTGGAAAAAATAATATGCGAATCGAGGCGAAATCTGGTGACAATTTAGCGCTGACGGTGGATAGGAATATTCAAAGCCAGACTGAATTGGCGCTGAAAAAGGGAGTCGAAGCGGCTGGTGCCACCGAGGGAAGCGTGATTGTTATGAATCCGAAAAACGGTCAAGTTCTGGCAATGGCGAATTACCCGACTTATAATCCAGCGGATTTTGCCAAGCAGAAAAATGGGTCGGTGTTTGTGGATAGCGCGTCGATGGTGCCATTTGAGCCGGGTTCGGTTATCAAGTCCTTTAGTTTCGCTACGGCAATTGACAAAGGCGTTATTACTCCGTCCAGCACGTATAATAATACCGATTGTATTAAAGTCGCTGACCGCACGATGTGCAATGTCCTGAGAGGTTTGGGCGGTCCAATGACGATTCAAGGTGCGTTTAACAATTCGCTCAACGTCGGCACGATTACCGCGATTCGAAAATTAGGAAATGGCTCGCAGATTAATTTGCCGGCTCGTCAGACTTTGTATGAATATTATCACGATAAATTTGGTTTTGGCGCTAAAACTGGAATTGAGCTGGGTGAGGTTTCGGGTTATATTTATCCGCCGGATAGTGCTGAAGGAAATGAGGTTCGCTATTCGGCCATGACTTACGGGCAAAGTATGAACTTGACTATGGTTCAAGTCGCGGCTGGATTTTCGTCGCTGGTTAACGGTGGTCAATATTACAAACCAACCATTCTCGTTGGTACAATTGACGAATCTGGCAATCTGAAATCGTCGGAAAATAAAGTTATTCGCCAAACCGTAAGCGGCGGCACGTCATCGCAGATGCGAACTATGCTAATGACGGCGCGCCGATCTTCATTCCTATCAAAGAGTGACAAATCTGGCTATGAAATTGGTGGAAAAACTAGTACTTCTGAAACGGTGGTTAATGGCGCTTACACTCAAAAGGAAACGATTGCTGTATATATTGGTTATGGCGGTGGAAAAAATGGCGCCGAATATGTCATAATGGTACGTGTAGCGGCTCCAGGTAAGGGGATTAACTTACAAGGAAATCTTCACGCTGGACCAATTTTTACAGATATATCCAACTGGATGATTGATTATATGAAAATAGCACCAAAGGAATAAATATGGGAATAGCTTTACAAACAATGACTAATGAATTGACGCACGTGTTTTTACTGAGCGTCGGCGCGTTTTTACTAGCGATGTTTTTAACGCCAATTTATACGTTTTTCGCTTATCGATATCGCTTCTGGAAGCGCCAAAGGTCGGAAAGCACTGACGGGAAAAAGCTAAAGGTTTTTGCCAAATTCCAAGCGGCAAAATTGCGGCGAAACATCCCGACGATGGCTGGAGTGATTGGCGTAATTTCAATCTTTGTGGTGACGATTTTCTTCAATTTAGACCGAGCGCAGACCTGGCTTCCTCTGGCGGCGTTGGTTGGTGGCGGAATTGTTGGGCTAATTGACGATATTATCAATCTGCGTGGTTTGGGTGGCGGCGCGGCTGGACTTCGTAGTCCAGTGAAGTTTGCGCTGATTACGTTGATCGGTGTGGTGCTTGGTTGGTTTTTCTTTGCTAAACTGGGCGTGGCGAGTTTCCATGTGCCGTTTGTGGGTGAGGTGAATATTGGCTGGTTGATAGTTCCTTTGTTTGCATTTGCGGTGGTGGCTACCGGTAACGCTGTTAATATTTCTGACGGAATGGACGGGCTGGCAGGCGGGCTGCTCAGTATTAGCTTTGGGGCGTTTGGTGTGATTGCCTTATTGCAACAACATGTTATATTGGCGGGATTCTGTTTTACGGTTGTCGGAGTGCTCTTGAGTTATTTGTGGTTCAATATTTACCCAGCTCGATTCTTTATGGGCGACGTTGGAAGTTTTGCTTATGGCGCGTGTTTAGGCGTTGTGGCGATGTTAACCGACTCTCTACTCCTGCTTCCTGTGATTGGCTTGCTATTTGTAATTGAGGCGGGATCAAGCTTGACCCAAATCATCAGCAAGAAGCTGTTTAAGAGAAAGATTTTCTTATCCGCACCGATTCATCATCACTTGGAGGCGATTGGTTGGCCAGAAACTAAAGTGACGATGCGTTTTTGGGTTATTGGCTGCGTGATGGCGTTTATCGGCGTGATGCTGGCGCTTGCTGGAGGTCATATTGCGTAATTCGGTCGCCAAAAATCGTCAATCTATCGCTCAGCCGGTTCGAAGCCATCGACCGATGTATCAGATTGTGCTCTATATGGGACTTTTGCTACTACTTGGGCTGATTGTTATGTATGCGTTGGGACCGCAGCGCGCTAACGTGATGAATTATGCTTACGGCACGAGTTATAGTGATACGTATTTCTTTGGCAAGCAGCTGACGAGTGTGTTTATTGCCATCATAGCTTTTTCTGCGTTTTACTTTACGCCGTACAAATGGATTACCGGCGAGAGATCAAAATACATTCTTTACGCTGGATTTGCGCTATGTATTTTACTATTTCTCTCGGGCGCGGTACTTCATTTGTCGTTTGCGCAAGAAACTAACGGTGCGTATCGATGGTTTCAATTGGGTGTACTGGGAAGTTTCCAGCCGTCAGAATTGCTCAAATATGGCGTGTTATTGTTTTTGGCGGGATTTTTAGGGCGACGGTCGCAACAGGGAAAATTAAACGACATCCAAGAAACTATCATCCCGTTGGGCATTGTTTCTGGATTATCGCTGCTGATGATTGTGTTTTTACAAAAAGACTTGGGAACGGGAATTTCGTTGATAGCAATTATCTTATCAATGATTTTAGTGGCTGGAATTAATTGGAAGATTTTCAAGAAGATTCTGGCGATTGTTGCACTTTGCGGCTTGGTGATGATTTTTACGTCGCCGCACCGAATTGAGCGCGTGATGACTTTTGTGCAGGGCGATAGTCACAAAGGGACGAGTAGTCAAGAAAATAAGAATTATCACATTCAGCAGGCCAGAATTGCGATTGGTTCTGGCGGGCTTCTGGGGCTTGGAATTGGTAAAAGCGTTCAGGCGACAGGATATCTTCCAGAGGCGACTAACGACTCAATTTTTGCCGTCATGGGGGAAACGTTTGGCTTTGTCGGCTTAATGGCTATATTGGCGCTGTTTACGGCGCTACTCTTGTCAATTTTGCACGTAGCCGCGAGACTTCCGAACGTGACGTTGCGGCTAATTGTGGCGGGAATTTTTGGCTGGATTGCTTCTCACGTGATACTGAATATTGCCGCAATGACAGGATTGGCGCCGCTTACTGGAATCCCATTGCCATTATTAAGTTATGGCGGTACAAGTATGTTGTTTATCGCGGCAGCGCTCGGTTTAGTTTTCCAAATTTCCAAATATACGTCACATAAAGCATTAGAGGAGGGTGAAAGTGGCCAAGATCTTAGCGGTCGGCGGCGGCTCAGGCGGACACGTTACGCCAGTGGTAGCCGTATTTAGAGAATTACAGAAAACTGGTAATCACGAGCTTCGTTTTTGGTGCGATAAAAAATTTGGCGCCAGCGCACGCGGGATTTTTGCTAAGTTCGATGAAAGTATTCCGGTCGATTTGATTATTGCTGGCAAATTACGCCGATATCACGGAAAAAGCATCTCGTTTCATCTACATCCGTCAATTTTATTCCCAAATTTGCGCGACGGTTTTAAGGTGATGATTGGGTTTTTCCAGAGTTTGTTTAAGCTTATGAGATGGCGTCCAGATGTTATTTTCATTAAGGGCGGGTATGTTTGTCTGCCAGTTGGCTATGCGGCTCGGCTATTAAGAATCCCGTTGGTTTTGCATGATTCTGACGCGCATCCAGGTTTGACGAATCGCTTGCTGAGTCCTTTCGCAAAAGCTATCGGCACGGGCGCGCCGCTTGAATATTACAATTATCCACCGGAAAAAGCTTCATATGTTGGCATTCCAGTTGCGCCAGAATTCCATCCATATTCTGAGGCTGAGAGGAAAGAATTGAAGGAAAAATTAGGCTTTAATGTCAATAAACCGCTAGTTGTTATTACTGGCGGTGGACTCGGGGCCGGGCGAATTAATTCCGCGATTGTAGCAATTAGGAAAAACCTGCTTTCCGAGGCTTCGGTATTTTTGATATCGGGAAATCAACAATATGAAGAAATTCTCAAGCAAACCGACGAGCGAGAAGGCTGGCGATTGCAGGCGTTTGTTCACAACGGAATGGCGGAAGTTTTGGCGGCGGCGGATATAGTCGTGACCAGGGCAGGGGCGACTACCCTTCTGGAATTGGCGGCGCTACATAAACCGACGATTATCATCCCCAACGGCCATTTGACAGGCGGTCATCAATTGAAAAACGCTAAAGTTTACCAGGACGCATTGGCGGCGTTGATAGTTTCTGAAGATGAGCTGGATAAGGACAATCAAATTTTGGCACGAAAAATAATTGGCGTATTAAAATCTCAGAAAATTCTTAAAGGTCTGGGCGATAATTTTGGTAAATTTGCCAAGCCAAACGCGGCTAAAGATATGGAGAAGATTATTCTTACTACGGTGCGAAGGCAGGGTAGGCGAAAGTGAAATTCTCCTTCTCTAAGAAAAAATCGGACGAGAATCTAAGCCGTCGAGAAATCGCGGCGCGTCGTCGGACTGAGAATTACGATGATTTGCCCGCCCAATCGTATCGTAGAAACAGGACGCTCAATAGCCGCCAAACATCCTCTCCTTTGGAAACTTCTGAGAGGCTTGAGACTCACGAATTGGTGAAAAAACGTCGCCGTGTAATGCGGAAAATGCTTGCGACTGCGGTGAGTTTGCTTGTTGTGATATTTCTTTTGTTCCAATTGACAATCAATATTTCAATCCAAACTCCCGACGCAAAAAGTTCCAGCAACGCTAATAAATACGTGAGCGTTCTTAATGAATATTACAGCGCCCATCCAGCGGAGAGGTTCCGGTTCTTCCTCAATAATAATGACCTAAAGCAATTCTTTTTACAGAAAGCTCCTGAGGTAAAAAACATTCGCGTGGAGGGAGATTTTCTAGCGCGATCAGCCGTTAAGCTGACGTTTCGGCAGCCGGTGGCCCAGTGGTCTTCCGGAGATAAGATTTATTTTGTTGATGATAGCGGCGTTACTTTTGAGCAGAACTATTTTGCCGCGCCTACGGTTGCTGTTCGTGATGAGAGTGGCCTGCCGACTAGAGGCGGTCAAGAAGTTATCAATCGTCAATTCCTGAGCTTCCTTGGTCAAGCCGTGTCTGAATTTTCGCAACATAAAATGAATGTTTCAGAGGTTATTCTGCCGGCTAATACTGTACGCCAAGTCTGGTTTAAGGTTGAGGGCAGGGAGGCTCAGATTCGTATGACGGTGGATAGGTCTGCTCAAGCTCAGGTTAAACAGGCGATAGCCACTTTGAGTTATTTGGACAACAATGGCGCAAAGCCAGGGTATATAGACGTTAGGGTAGATCAGAGATCGTTCTATAAGTAGGGCGGTCAACTTCTCTTCTGAATAGAGTAAGTTCTCTTTTTGTTCTATTTATGTATGGCGTAGAAAATATATATAACAATATAAAAATATGCAAAAGTCAAATAATCGCAAAATGATAAGCTAGGGGAGTAGGGCAATAAAAATATAAAAATGTCAAATAATATAAAATGCATTGTGGAAAACTTAACGAGCTTACGGCGCGCATGCTCAGAGTTTATATTGATGTAAAAATATCAATGTAGCACTCCGGTATGTGTAGTGCTGGAATTAAAAAATATTTTTTAAGTTCGCATTTTGTTGGTGTATATTTTTATAAAAGACGGTATGTTTTATGATGCTGTATATAATAGAGAATCCCCTGGCCGAATTACTAGAAAAAGTTCGTTTTATAAGATGTTAGCGAATATATATAGACATATGTATATTCATCTTTGTATGGTATTTATTATTGCGTAAAAGGTACATTGTGCGACATTAAAACTATATCTAAAACACGACTATTCCATCGTCTTTCTTCGTGATAAATTTATCTCATTTTTACCAAATCAACCTACTTGTCGTTTATCGTTTTATAAACCGCCCTATTTGCTGGCTTGGTGCGTTTTATGTTGTATATTGGTTTATCTGCATTGGCTCGGATTTATAATTTATGCTTGTATTTTACAAAATTTATCAATATAAATACTCAGCCGATTTGGCTTTATGTACGCTTAAAAATTAACTAACAATTAGTTCGTATTTTGTTCTATTGTTTTTTAATCGCTAATTTTGCGAAAGAGCTTGGGTGATTCTGTGTTTAATTATTTCACTGTTCCATTCGCCCGCCTTAAATCGCAGTAGGGGCATATTAGTATTGGCCATGATCGAATTGACGAAATCGTCGCGCGTTTTTCGATCGGGCTGATTGTGAGTACTGTCATCAAGCTCAATAGCTATGAGAGGTTTCATATCATTGGTGCAAATTAGAAAATCTACAGACTTACCGTTTATTCTCGCGAAAGCCGCTTTCCAACTTTGCCCTTTTATCTCGTGGTCCAAAAACATACTTAAATGAGCCTGAGGTATAATTACACATCCGTTTATTGCTTCGTGCAGAGTTTTATAAAACGATAATTCACTTGGCGTCATTGCACAAGATTTTTTAATATATACGTATTCTTTCTTTATTGGGGTTTTAATTGGGCTTGTGTCGCCGTCAGTCCCCTGCCTTACTTTGATTACTAGAAAAATAATTGCTACTATAACTATAAATATAAGCGCTTCCATAAGATTAGTTTATCATATGTTGATAATAAATGCTTACGATTTTTAGGCTTTATCGTTGAGGTGATATAATAAGAGTGATAATTTTATCGGAGATATTTATGGCTTTTTTAAATTATAATAAAGATGAAAAGTTAGAATTTAATTATAAGAGAGCATGTGGGCTATGGCTAATTGTAGTAGCATTGATTATCTCAGTAGCTACCTTAATAGGAGGGAAACAAATAATAAATATGCAAGTGTTTAGTATTGGATATGTTATTAGTTTCTTCTCAATCAATATGAATAAGAGGGTCTTAAATAAACTGTCTGACGGACCATCTTCTAAATTTCAGAAGAAGGTCTCCTTTTATGCCATTATATTATTGTTTATCCTGATGGCTTTTCTAGGTGGACCCTTTTTTGCAACTGAAAATTGGAGATTAATTTGGTTAGGGGCATTAATGGCAACTGCACTCCACTTCTTTCCATATTATTTTGTACATGGAAAATCAATGATATATTTAGGTCTTATTTGTGCCATTAATATTTTTGTAGGATATTTTTTTACTAATATTCCATTAGAGGTGATAGCATACATTGACTCAGCAATTAAGTTTGTATTTGGGATATATTTACTATTTTTATCAAAACCATCGAAACAAAAATAATATACATTGTATAGTGAACTGCTGCATGATTACTAGAGATATATGAAGGATTAACAAACTAATAGAGGTATGGCTTCTATTTAGAATTATTAAAAAGCCAATTTGCATAATAATTAAGAAAACTATGGATATAAAATTTATCCATAGTTTTTTTATTTTGACAAAATATCTCGAATCCGATATAATAATATCTAGAAATTGAGATATTTGATTAATAATAGGAGAATTATTATGAGTAATGAACTAAAAGCTGTAATAGGAATAATGAGAACAAGTAATATACTTGTAGATGATTTAAAAAGAACTTTAAAACAATATCCAATTAATTCAACAGAGTTTTCAGTCTTAGAATTTCTTTATAGTAAAGGTGAAAAGAATATTCAAGAAATTAGGGATAGAATACTACTTGCTAGTGGAAGTGCAACTTACGTTGTAGATAACCTTGAAAAAAAAGGTTATGTAGTACGAAAAGTATGTGATACTGATAAGAGAGTAACATTTATTAAGTTAACAAAAAAAGGAGAGGATTTAATGACTGAAATCTTTCCAATTCATAAAGAAAATACAAAAGAAATATTTTCAGAACTTACGGATGAAGAAATTAAGACTCTAAAGAACATATTATTGAAAATAAAAAGGTAAATTAATAAGAGAGATATAACTCTCTTTAAAAATCATAACATATCTCAAATTCGAGATTAAGTTAAAATTATTTAGGAGGAAAAATAATGATAGAATTAGGAATTAGTACATTTGGAGAAACAACAGAAATTGAGGGAACTGGAGTAGCTCCAAAACATGATCAACGTATACGTGATATGATAGAAGAAATGAAACTAGCTGATGAAGTAGGATTAGATGTATATGCTATTGGGGAGCATCACAGAGAAGACTTTGCAGTTTCAGCACCAGAGATATTGCTTGCTGCAGGCGCATCAGTAACTAAAAATATAAGATTAAGTTCAGCAGTTACTGTACTATCATCTGCAGATCCAGTAAGAGTATATCAACAATATGCAACAATCGATGCAATATCAAATGGTCGTAGTGAAGTTATGGTAGGGCGTGGCTCATTTACAGAATCTTTTCCACTATTTGGTTATGACTTAGCTGATTATGAAGAATTATTTGATGAAAAATTAGAAATGCTTGATAAAATCAAGAATAATGAAAAGTTGACATGGGAAGGGAAACATACTCAATCTGTTTTAGATAAAGGAGTATATCCTCGTGCCATTCAAGAGGATTTTCCAATTTGGGTTGCCACTGGTGGTAATGTGGAGTCGACAGTGAAAATTGCTCAAAAAGGTTTTCCTATAGCTTATGCCATTATAGGTGGTGAGTATAGAAGATTTAAAGGTCTAGTAGATTACTATAAAGCTGTTGGACGTAATGCAGGTTATAGTGATGATAAACTAAAAGTTGCTTCTCACTCTTGGGGATTTATTGCTGATACTGATGAAGAAGCTATAAATAAATATTTTCATCCAACTAAACAAGTGGTAGATGCTATATCAAAAGATCGTCCATTTTGGCGTCCTCTAACATTTGAACAATATTTAAATAGTGTAGGGCCAGAAGGAAGTATGTTAGTAGGTAGTCCTGAAACTGTAGCAAATAAACTTATCGATATGATTGAAACATTAAACTTAGATAGATTTTTATTACATCTTCCATTAGGATCAATGCCACACGAAGATATTATGAAAGCTATAAAACTATTTGGTGAAGAAGTAGCACCTAGAGTAAGAGCACATTTTAATAAAAGTAAATAATAATGATTATT
>CALHQU010000040.1 GCA_938038145.1 uncultured Candidatus Saccharibacteria bacterium | reverse complement strand
AGCACCTGCCTCTTAAGCAGGGTGTCGAGGGTTCGAGCCCCTCCTGGCCCTCCAAGAAAATAACCTCACATTGAAGTGAGGTTATTTTCTTATCCAAACTGATTATACCCGCGAGAAGGTGGTTCACGAAAAGTAGTTCGATTAGCGTTAAACGATTGACGAGAATTGTTCGCACCCGACGAAGTATTATTATTCTGCAAACTATTGACCCGTCTATTTCCGCCAGACAGACCAGCGTCAACATGATCATTAGTACTCCTCAATCGAGGCGTCACACCAATCTCTGTACCAATTTGCCTTACTCCACCAACCACTGCCGAGGATTGGTATTTTTTAATATATTGACGTTCCGAATTTACTTTACGATTAGCTTTCAGAGATCTACCAGTCATTCCATATGCTTTAAAACCATCAATTGACCTTCTCAAGGAGCCAGATAGCCTAATCATCATTTCCCGCGTCATTTGCGGTTTTTTATTCGCGTCCATATATCCCCCATTAGTTATATGAAGTGGCGCCCCGAGTAGGATTCGAACCTACGACCTTAGGCTTAGAAGTCCTCTGCTCTATCCAACTGAGCTATCAGGGCGTATTCACATTATATCATCTTTCTGCTACAATAGTAAAAGCTTGCGGGTGTAGTACAGCGGTTAGTATGCAAGTTTTCCAAACTTGAGATGGGAGTTCGATTCTCCCCACCCGCACCAAGTTAGACAATTTCAATCCATAAAGGGCATCGATGGATCCATATATTTATACAGAAAAACCAAAATACCAACCGCATGACATTGAAGATGCGTCCGAATTTTATGATGTAATTGAACGAAGCAGTTTAACGCATCAATTGTCTGAAAACCGACCATACGTCTACTGGACAATGGAAATTTATGATAAATCCAATGGCATTAAAGGTGGCGGCGGACTTGGAGTTTTGGCGGCAGATACGCGACGTGTAGCTGAAAAATTGGAAGTTCCATTCGTAGTAGTGACGCCGTTTTATCGTAGCGAATCACACCAGAAGATCACCGACCTCGCGCAAGAAGAGTTTTCAGAATCCGTTTCACCTCAAGATTACGGATTTGAATATATTGACGAAGTTTTCGTAAGTTCAAACGGATTCCCAGATGCAAGCTTAAGCATTTTCAAGAAGACGCTCGGTTCAACGCAATTTGTTACAATTTCAGAACCGAACTTTGGGCAATTGTACGAAGGCGACGGATCTGGCGATCATAGATTATACCAAGAAGTAGCGCTGGGATTTGGCGGCTATAAAGCGTTAAAACTCCTCGGTATTAAGCCAGCCGTCATCCAGCTTAATGAGACCGCAACGATTTTTGCTGCATTAGCACGACTAGACGAGCTATGCGCTAACGGAATGAATTTATACGAGGCCATCGTTTACGTTCGCAAGCACACACTTTACACAAACCACACGCTTCTTCAAGCGGCCGAACCAGAATTTCATCGTTCGCAATTTGAAAAATTAGTTCTGCCAAACATAAAAAGCAATGCCGTGCGTTGCTGGCTAATGGAACAATTCCGTAATGACAGATTGAGGCCGAATCTTTTGGCAATTGAACTTACTGAAGCGAAGAATGGCGTGAGTAAACTGCACGCCCGCGTAGCAAATTTCCGCGACCGCAACAACGACAAAGTTAAATTTCAAGCCATTACTAATGGAATAGATCTTGAAACGTGGGTGCTACCTGAAACGTTGCAAACGTATCGCGACCACGGAATTATTGATAAATTTGGACTGCCCACAAATGATTTTTCTGAAAGATTAAACTCGCTGAGTAGCGCGGATTTGAGGTATTTGAAAAAGCTCGGTCGAAAGGAATTGAACCGAGTCCTATTGAATCGCCAAGACCAATACGGAAAATCCATACAAATCCCAGAAAATGCAATATTATTCGACTTCAAGCGAAGATTTGCTAACTACAAACGACCTTATATGCCGTTTGAAAACCCAGATTCATTGCGCCAAATTCTCATTAGCCACAACGCACATTATATTCTGACAGGAAAAGTTCACCAAGGCGACGTGACTATGTATCAGAAATTGCTCGAAGTATTAAAATTGATTGATAACGATCCAGTCCTCAAGGAGCGTGTTCATTACATACAAGATTACGACGAAGAGTTGGGACGAGCGCTGGCAGTCGGTTCAGATGCCTCGATAAATATTCCTATTGTCGGATTAGAAGCGTGTGGCACTTCATGGGAGAAAGACATCGCCAATTTGAAACTCCTCATCTCCACCAGCGACGGCGGTGTTGCCGATGTCCAGCCAATCGCCTGCCTCGAGGTTACCGGAAGAAACTACGAAGCCGAAGTTTCATCTCTGTACGTTAATATGCATAAAGCTGCCGCTATTTTGAAGAATGACCAATTGCTAGAAAAGCATATCCGCCACCAATTAAGCAACTATTTGCCAATTATTTCTGGCGCCCGAATGATGAAAGATTATCTCAAATTTATTTTTCCAAAACCGCAAATCCAGCCTAAAAAAGAACCGCAGATCAAGCGAATTCCTATTCAATAATCACTTCAATCTCAGCACCTAGCGAATTTAAGCGCGCCGCCAATTCCTCGTATCCGCGATTAATCGAATATACGTCGCGAAGAATTGATACGCCTGGAGCAGCAAGCATTGCCAAAAGTATCACAACGGACGGACGGAGCGCTGGCGGAGCAACAACGTCGGCTGGCTTCCATCTTGTTGGACCAGTGATATAAACACGGTGTGGATCAACCAACTCGATTTGTGCATTCAGCTTGCTCAGTTCCGTAAAGTAAATTGCTCGGTTTTCGTAACTCCAGTCATGAACTAACGTACGCCCCTCGGCCACCGTCGCAATAAGCCCCAAGAACGGCAAATTGTCCATATTAATTCCAGGAAACGGCAAGGCGTGAAGTTTATCCTTGGCTGACTGGAGCTTGGAGCGTTGCAATTTAATATCAACCAAACGAGTTTGCCCATTATTAGCAAAATATTCCTTGCTGAGTTCAAACTTAAGACCCATTTCCGCCAATGTTGCTAGTTCAATTTCCAAGAATTCAATCGGTGCGCGACGAACAGTAATTTCCGAATCCGTCACTGCAGCTGCCGCAATAAAGCTCATCGCTTCAATCGGATCTTCGCTCGGATAATAGTCCAGATTTTTACTAATGCGTTTACGGCCCGTAATTTTCAAGGTCGTCGTACCAATTCCCTCAATTTTCACACCCAATTTCTTCAAAAAGAAGCAAACGTCTTGAACCATGTAATTTGGGCTAGCATTGCGGATGATGGTAGTGTTTGGCGATAACGCCGCAGCCATAATTATATTTTCCGTCACCGTATCACCGCGCTCCGTCAACAAAATCGTTCGATCACCAGAATTGACATCAGTTTTTGCGTGATAATAATCAGTTTCCGCCGTGACATTCATTCCAAAATGCCTCAAACCACTAAGGTGCGGCTCAACCGTGCGCTTTCCTAAGTTACAGCCGCCAGCAAACGGCAATTTGAAATCGTCATATTGATGCAGTAGAGGGCCAAGGAACATAATTACCGTCCTAGTTCTCTTCGCCGCAGCAATATCCATATCTTCAAGTTTCAAGCGCGCTGGCGGCACGATCTCAAGATCACTACCATCCAACCAGCGAGTTTTAACACCAATCGAATTCAAAACCTCGATAATTCGGTTAACTTCCTCGATTCGCGCCACTTTCCTGAGTGTTGTTTTTCCCTTATTCAACAAACTTGCACAGAGAAGACCCACTGCAGCGTTTTTACTAGTCTTAACTTGTATCTCACCAGACAATTTTTTGCCGCCAGTTACCTTAAAATTCATTTTTCCAGAATGGTTTACGGTCACAATATTATTATTAAGTACTTCACTAATTCGAGCAATCATCTCAATGCTAATATTCTGACCCCCGTTTTCAATGCGGTTAATAGCACTTTGCGACGTGCCAATCGCCTCAGCTAATTGTGTCTGCGTCAAACCTTGTTTTTGACGATTTTCAGCGATTAAATTGCCGATTTTTTGAAGATACCTGTCTTTTATCATGCGTAAATTATATCACTGATGATATATATAAGCAATGATATAATAGGTATTAACGGAGGTTTAGTCATGAAAGACAAGCAAATTGAAGAACTTATAAAAGCAGAAAAAAAGCGCCAAACGGACGGCCTGGAACTGATTCCTAGCGAGAATTACGTTTCGTCAGACGTGCTTCAGGCGCTCGGTAGCGTTTTCACTAATAAATATTCAGAAGGCTACCCTGGTCGACGTTATTACGGCGGACAAGAAAACACTGATCAAGTCGAACAGTTGGCAATTGATCGCGCTAAGAAACTCTTCAAAGCCGATCACGCTAACGTCCAGCCACATTCTGGAGCGCAGGCTAATGAGGCGGTTTATTACGCTTGGTGCGAGCCTGGTGACACTATTCTGGCTATGGATTTGGCTCACGGCGGACATCTTACACACGGAGCCCCGGTTACTCGTAGCGCCAGAGAGTACAACTTCATTCGCTATGGTATAAAAAATATCGACACTGGCGAAATTGACTATGAAGAAATTCGTCAATTGGCACTTAAATACAAACCAAAGATCATTTTGGCGGGATTTTCGGCATATCCACGAGAGCTAGATTACGAAAAATTTGCTGAAATTGGTAATGAGGTCGGCGCTATGCTAATGGCAGACATGAGCCATATTGCGGGACTAATCGTTAGTGGCGTTGCTAAAAACCCGTTCGACTATGGCTTTCATGTAATTACCACAACAACTCATAAAACTCTGCGTGGACCACGAGGCGGGTTGATTCTTAGTCGAGGAATAGTTGGCAATCCATTGAAAAAACCAGAGAAAACTCTCGAAAATTTACCTACGTTGATTGATCGAGCAGTATTCCCTGGCACGCAAGGCGGACCGCACATGCACACCATCGCTGCAAAAGCCGTAGCATTTGGAGAAGCTTTACAGCCAGAATTCAAAGATTACGCCGAGCAAATCGTTAAAAATGCAAAAAGACTGGCGGAAGAATTGCAAAAGCGCGGCTTTAAGTTAGTAACTGGTGGCACCAGCAACCATTTAATTCTGGCAGATATTCACAGCAGCTTCGGCATTGATGGCAAGGAAGCGGAAATCGCCATGGATAAAATCGGTCTGACACTGAATGCCAATGCGATTCCAGATGACCCACTACCAAGATTCAGACCAAGCGGCATTCGCTTAGGCACGCCAGCCGTCACGACGCGAGGTGCCAAAGAAGACGACATGGAAAAAATCGCGGAATGGATGAGGCGGTCAATAGATAATCGCGACAATGACGATGAGTTGGCTGAACTACGTAAAGAAGTCGTAGAATTCTGCCATACTCTACGCGATATTTAATATAAACCCGCACATAAAAAAACTCCGACATAACGCCGGAGTTTTTTTTACTTACATACTTAGCCGATTAACAACCAGTACCGACTGTTCGCTCTTCTACAGTGTTACTTGAGAAGTTGTAGTACTTAACGTGCGCACCCGTAGCATTACCCGTACTCGGACATGGAGCATACTCAATAGTGTTAGCTTCTTTAGGAGCAGAACCGGCAGTAAGAGAAGTACCGGTAGCAGGAGCCTTAACTGTCTTTGCATCCAGGTAGTATGGTTCGCCAGATTTAGCAGGATTTGTTAAGTCTGTCAAGTTAGCTGGGTACTTGCTCTCTGCTGTGTTGTATAGCTCAGCTTTCTTAGCAACAGCGTCAGCAGCAGATTTAGCAGCAGATGTCTTTGCCTGGTTTTGCAAACCGTTGTATGCAACCAAAGAAACAACTGTCAAAATTGCGATGATCACGATAACGATCAAAAGCTCAACTAGTGTAAAACCTTGATTTTTGATATTCTTTGTAGTCACGATAATGTGCCCCCTAAATTGTTAGTTTGATTTGTAACTTGATAATACTACAACGTTTTTAAAAGCGCAAGCATTTTTTAATATATATATCGATTTTGGACCGGACGAAGGAATAATGACTCTGTTGGACTAAATCTATGCTCATATGTACCGTCGCCGATTTGCCCATCGTCATTCTTTCCCCAACAATATGCGCGCTTATTTGTCATAATTGCGCAACCGCGGTTTGCTCCAGCAGCCAAAGTAACTACGTCTTCTGACGAAGGAAGACCACCTGGACCAACATGCACCGGTTGAGGAGTCCTCGAATACGACAGATGACTTGCGTCCTTATTCGCCCCTAGCTGACCAAACTCATTCGCACCCCAACAGTACACTTTATGTTTACCATCAGAAAGCTCCACCAAAGCACACGAATGACCAAGTCCTACGGCAATGCGCTTCGGCACTCCCGGCAGACCCTTAACTTCTTTAGGAGCTGTGTATGTTTTATAGGTAGCGTCGTCGTAAGCACCAACTCCGGATTGTCCATCTTCAGCACCACCCCAACAATAAACCTTCCCTGAAGCAATTGCGCATACGTGAGGAGCTCGGGAATAAGGAGATGTAAGGTGTGCAGCCCCATACGGATATCCGTCTTGAGATATATCAGTAACGTTGGATATTCTAGCAACACGAACAGGTTGACCGTAGTTGTAACTAGAGACAAAAGCCGTACTTCCAGTCTGTCCAAATTTAGCCTGTCCCCAACAATACGCAATTCCCGTATCCATAATGGCGCACATAGTTTGTGACCGACTACCACTGGTTGATAATTTAACTGCTTTATATCCAGGTTGTAATCTCCAATACGGATCACCTCCAGTAGCAACAGGTACTGGATCTGGAGATAAGGTCGGATGATTAGGTGCGTTATAACCCAATTCTCCCCTATAGTTACTCCCCCAACAATAAATTTTACCGTCAGCAATTGCACAGGACACATCACCCGTACCACCGATAGCTGTAATATTTTTACCGACAATCCCTCCACCAACTTCAACTGGAACATCAGAATACTTACCAGCTCCATACTGTCCATTGCCTAGCTGTCCATTTTCATTACTTCCCCAACAATACACTTTCCTTACACCGCTAAGTTCAGTTAAGACACAACTGTGGAATTGCGCTGTAAATATATCAATAATTTTCCCATATTTCATATCACCCACTTGCCGCACTCTCACTGGAACATTAGCCTCAGTATTCGTACCATCTCCCAATGCTCCTTTTCCTTTCGGATCGCCCCAACACCAAACACTATTAGACATAAGAGCACAAGTACGGAATGATCCACTAACAACACGTGCAGCATTAAGATCCGCTGGCCAGGTAACAGCCTTCTTAACGATAGCAGTATAAGTTTTTACAACACTTCCGCCACTTATAAGCTCAACTCGGCCAATCGCTGAAATCTGAGCGGTGGCGGCCGACAGAGCTACACCAGACGACGCACCTTTGGTTGACGCCTCCAAATTGCCAACTTCAAACGTAGTTCGCAACCTACTATTTTCAAAAACATATTTATTACCATAAAAAGCTGTAGCGCCTTTACAGTTAGTGTCCGGGCGCAATGGGCCAATCCCGCCAGGGACTGATCCCCATGATTGTTCAGTATTGTTTGAATCCAAACAAGCGTTGGCATACGCCGTACCCGCCTCACCAGCTTCTTGGGCCAACTTATAATAATATTCTTCTTGAGAATAAATATACGATTGAGTAACAATTCTCATAGAGCCCGCCAGGACAGCCATAATAAAAGTACTCATCAAGACAATTAGAACTAGAGAATAGCCATTTTTTTGTCGAATCATAGGTTATTTATCTTTCGTATCATTAATGTTTGCGAATCAGAAACTTGTCCACTCGGAGATTGAATTTTTAAGGTTACTTTTATACCATTTGCTGCATCTAAAATTCTTAATGACGTCGCAGGCGCACTATATTGATCAGCGACCAAAACATCTCCCTCGTAATAGTCCACCTTAAATTCCGAAACGCCCGTCGCTAAAATTGAATCTTGACGAACTTTCATAGCACGGCTCTTAAACTTATCAGCATCCGTGCTATTCATACAGAAATAATTAGCAGGAGCTCCTGTATACGGATTGCCGTAAGTGTCTATCAAATCATTATATACGGTACGACGATGCAACTGGCCGTCTTTTAAGAAATAAATTACTATTTTCTTATACTTTGGCTGTTGAGTTTTATTCGCCGCACAGTCAAAACTGGGAGTCCTTAAATAGACAATTTCTCGAGTATCGGAACCACGACCCATGGTAGTAGCATATTGTAACAATATCAAAGTATTCCTATTATATGTCCACACTTGGCTCGCGCCAGAGAAACTCCTGTCTTTAGCAAACGTATCATATCCGTCGTAACCGCTCACCTTAAAACGCGAAGTTTGCCTCACGTCAGTTTCAATTGCATCCATAGAATTGTGAAGACTACGATTAATATCAACTCTTGCTTTACTTATAGATGCGCTTTGGTTTGCCGAAATTAACATCTGGCTAAACACGCCGACAATCATAGCAATAATAACCATAACCATCGCCAGCTCGGCTATAGTAAACCCACTTTCTCTAAAACGCTGCGTATGTCGCATGTGTAACCTTTCTTCCACTGCCGGCGCCAGAACTTGGCAATCCATACTCTACAACAGACTCTACTTTAATTGGCATACCAAAACTTGCCGTGCCGCTTTTACATCCATATGGAGCCGAAACATACACTTCCTGTCTAACCATTCCCGGCAATCCATCAACTCTACCTGTACTACTCATAATCGAATATCTGGAGCCTGGGGGTCTAGTGCTCGGAGGAGGTGCTACACACTCAAACCACGTAGGAGGAGAGTCGTTTACATACTTACGCATATTGCTGTATGCCAAATAACTAGCCTTCGTGTGCTGCACTTCTAAGACAGATATATTGCTGACCTGGGTTTGCATCATTAAAATAACTATCGAAAAAATACCAATAACAACCAAAGTAACCGCTACTTCAACTATAGTAAAGCCATCACTATTTTTCATTAATCGCGCCATATGCTATCCACCTTTTTTTCTATTCCCGTCAAACGCTCTCTATAAATAATGCTGTATTTAGTGCAAGTTGCCGCCACTACGTCAGCTATGGGACCAGAAGCCGGCTTTGTACAATCTCCATCATCTATATTAGACGCTTCATATAATAACTCGCCGTGATTTCCGCCAGCCCAGTCGCTCCGATTACATTTAATCAATTCTTTTTTCAACGAATCATCACCCACAATAGACGTAAAATTTTTAATCAAGTCTCTGCATGATGGATATTCATGGCCAATACGGCTGACGCTACTATACTTATAATATCGTTCCAACTTCAGAGATAATGTGGCAACATTGGCGCGCTGACGCTCATCTCTGGTTCGATTTAAAAACCTATCACCACCAACCAAAGTAACTCCAGCCAAAATCGACACAACTACAATAACTACTGCCACTTCAATTATCGTATAGCCACCCGTCCCACGATTCATATCAATATTGTAGCGCAAATCTACAAAAAAGCATATGCTTATTGTCAGGAAAGTTCTAACGGCTCTTGCTCAATTTTTATACCGAACTTATCAAAGACAATTTGCACAATTTCCTCGCGAATCGCCGCCAAATCATCATATCCTGTTGCCGAATCGTTTACGAGCACCAACGCGTTCTTCTCATAAACCCGCATGCCGTGACTGCGATAACCCCTTAAGCCAGCCTTATCTATCAACCAACCTGTCGGTATTTTATATCTTCCGTCAGACATTGCATAATTTGGAATATCGCTATATTCTCTTTGCAATTCTTCCAATTTCCATTTTTCAACCAGCGCATTTTTGAAGAAAGAGCCCGCACTTGGCAATTCCGCTGGGTCTGGCAATTTTTCCGAACGAATGTTAAGAACTGCCACGCGAATCACCGACAAATTGACCTCACGAATATCATTCTCGTCAATATATTTCTGCAAAGAAGCGTAATACGGCGGCTTCGGCTCTGATTTATTTAGTCGCAAAGTAATATTCAGAATGCAATATCGTCCTTTTTCCTTATCGCGAAAAATGCTATTTCGATAAGAAAAGTCACATTCATCGGCAGAAATAGCTACAATTGTGTCGGTTTTTGAATCGTAAGCTTCCAGACTAATCAACGTGTCGGCAATTTCTTGCCCGTACGCCCCAACATTCTGGACTGGCGCAGCTCCAGCCGTTCCAGGAATCCCCGACATAGCTTCAATTCCCTGAAGTCCAAGCCCAATAACCTTCTCAACAGCCTCATCCCAAACTTCGCCCGCACCAATTTTCACATCAGTTGTTTCGTCGGTTTCAGAGATAACCTCAAAACCTTTGATCTTATTCAACAGCACGATTCCTTCAAAAACCTCGTCATGCGTAATCACATTGCTACCACCGCCCAACACAAAAATCGGCAAATTTTCCTTTCGGGCATTACGATATAGCGACACAACATCACCAGCAGAATCTGCCGTCGCCATATAGCGAGTCTCACCTCCCAATTTCATAGTTGTATATTGTTTCAGTGATATATTAGTCATAACATCCATGCATATAGTATATCATTTTACTCGGCCGTCATCTATGATATAATAACTTCATACGCACCCGTAGCTCAGCGGATTAGAGTACTTGGCTTCGAACCAAGGGGTCGCAAGTTCGAATCTTGCCGGGTGTACCAAAATAGCTCGTCATTATGACGGGTTTTTTATTTATGACTACACCATAAAAACACTAGTCGAGCGGCTGAGCTAGCTATTCAACGGCGGGTTCTGAATCTCTGGCGATATTTGCGCGGATTGCGAACCTAAAATTTGGCGAATTTGATCAGCGGTGATAATTGTAGTTGAGCCAGGTGCGACAGTTCCCGCCAGCATTTGCTTGGCGACGGTATTCTCGACAGCTCGCTGGACGACGCGGCGCATCGGGCGAGCTCCCAATCTTGGATCATAGCCAGCCTCGACCAACAATTTCTTACCTTCTTCCTCGACCGCAACTTGAATTTTTTGCGGCGCCAAAGTCTTATTAACTCCCGCCAAAATCAAATCAACAACCTGCAGCAACTCCTCTTTTCCTAGCGGACGGAACAGAACAATTTCATCAAAACGGTTTAAGAATTCTGGACGGAATAAATTGGCATTAATCAACTCGTTAATAAATGTCTGCTCGAACTGCTCCAATTGATAGCCCCTCTCAATATATTCGCGAATCCTATCCGCGCCAGCATTTGATGTCGCAATTACAATCGTATCGCGAAAACTAATTTCTCGGTTATTTTCATCACGCAATATTCCCTCATCCAAAAGCTGCAGAAGCGTCGTCAAAACCTGAGGATGAGCCTTTTCAATTTCATCCAAAAGCACAACAGAGAACGGGCGCTTCTGAACCTGAGCGGTCAAACTTCCTGGGTCTCTCGCGCCATCCGCAATTAACCTAGCCACGTCATCCGGCCTAACAAATTCGTTCAAATCCAAGCGAATCATATTGCCTTCACCGCCAAAATAAACATCCGCCAAAGCTTTAGAAAGCTCCGTCTTACCAACACCAGTCGGACCAAGAAACAGAAACGCGCCAATCGGTCGATTCTGATTTCTAACACCTGTGCGCGCGCGGCGAATAGCGTCAGAAACAACTGTCACGGCTCGCGTTTGATTGATCATTCGCTGATGAATTAATGACTCCAAGTTTAACAATTTTTCCTTTTCGTCACTCAAAGATGCTACCGAAATTTTTATACCAAGAGTCTTTTCAATCGCGTCATCCACAGACTGCGCGGTCACTAGCCCACCACTGGCGTAACTTGCCGCCGCTTCCAAAATTTTCAACGCCTTACCTGGCATCACCAAATCTTGAACATAACGATCGCCAACACGATATGCCTCCGCCAGCGCCTGATACATATATGTCACTTTGTGCTGCGCTTCAAATAAAACCAATTGATCGCGCATAATTTTCATAGTTTCGGGTTCATTTGACGGCTGAATTGCAATTGTATTCAAGGCGTGAGCAAGCTGCGGCTTAGTCTGGGAAATTTGCAAAAATCGCTGATCGTCCATCGTTAAAATCGTCCTAAGTCTGCCCACCTCCAGAATTGGCAATAACACATTACTCAGGTCAACCGAACCAACGCCTTCTTCGAAGAATAATTGTGCATTGTCCAGACATAAAATCACGTTTTTCGACAGAAAAGCTTCGTTCAAAATCATCGTGACTAGATTTTCCAATTCCCCGCGACCCGACGCCACGCTGATCAACGACGACGCGTCAAGCATAAAAACCTGCTGGTACATCAGCGAACCAGGAACGCCTCGATGTCCGTCAATCAACATTTCCGCAAACGCCAACACAACGGTACTTTTTCCCGCACCATCAGCTCCAACCAGCGTAATATTCTGCCGCCCGCCATAACTAAACGTTTTAAGCATCTGCCCCAGTGCCTCCTCATGCGCAGCCAACTTAGTTGTAAACGCGCCGCCAGATACGCTGACGCTAATATTCTGAGCAAATCGACTCAGCAGTGGCGTATAACCAAAAGACCAATCCCTAGCAATTCCGCCCGTATTTAACGGCTTCTCTTTATATTGGTCAATCAGCGCCTTTATTCGCTCGTACCATCGAATAGCCTCCTCGATATCATGAAAATCGATCTTCATATTCGCCAGCAAAGAATCGTGCTGTGGCAATTGTTTTACTATCGCCGCCGCCAAAACCGCGCTAGTAATCTTCGGACTTTCCGTGCTCTGCCAAATTTCAATCGCTGCCTTCCAAATCTGCTCCGTTCGATCCGGATCGTCGACGGAAATATTGCGCAAGAAATTCGGCGTCAAACCCAGCCGCACTGCCAAAAATTGCCCAGCTCGCGTGCCTGTAATCGCCTCAGCAATATCAATCGGCGTCGGTCTGCGCGGCAATTTGCCCAAAACGTCCGCCGCCATCACATCGTCAATTGTCTTAGGATTTTTACTAATTTCTGCCGTCTTAAGATCTTTTTCCCACCAAATCGACACCATAATCATCGGGCCACTCAGACCAAATAATAGCCAGCCGATCGCCCCGTGTTCAATCAACGACCACAAACCAAGTAGCACCATCATAATGCCGACAGCTATCGCCACGACATGCCAAGCATTACCAAACCTTACAGAAAATCGCGCCTTCCGAGACCGTAAACTGTCGTAATTAAATCTCGGCTCTATTTCCATACAGAAACTCCCAATTGCCATAAAATAATTCCGATAAACGGCATCAGCGGCAGCGCCAGCCACATAATAATTCCTAAAATCATCCACAAAAATCGTAGCAATATCATCAATATTCCAATAATTATCACCATGGAGCGCACCACCGCGCCAATTACTCGCGAGAACATCTTGTCAAAAAACGCAGATAGCTGCACAGATAAGTCGCCGCCAACTGGAGCGGCCGAAATCTGGCGAAACGGATTGAATAAGGTTTTCAAAAGTAGCCCGACTGAGAAAAAATCCGCGGTTCGTAAAACCCCCAGAAAACTTTGTCGTATATATTGCAACAAGCCATTGCCATACCACCACTGAAAGATACCCACCAAAAACATATTGATATTGTAGCACATCGACCCGGCAGAGTATAATAGACAATATGGCAAGACAGATGATTAGTACTATTATTGGCAAAAGCGTCAAGAAAGTCGCTAAATTACGCGGTGGCGGTTCAGCCTTGCCGGGTTTGGTGATTGAAAAAATTGACCCAAAATTTATTCAGAGAACGTTGGCAGATTTGCCGCAAGGCGTAGTGATTATCAGCGGAACGAATGGAAAAACGACGACGACAAAAATTGTCGTAGAGTTGCTGGAATCAGTCGGGCTGAAAGTTTTCACCAATCGCACTGGTAGCAATTTTTCCCGAGGTGTGGCGGCGGCGCTACTTGATGAGGTTAACATCCGCGGTAAGCTGGACGCTGACATTGCGGTTCTGGAACTGGACGAGGCTTGGGCGGTTAAATTCGTGCAGATTGTTCGTCCGCGCTTTTCCCTGCTTCTGAATGTTATGCGCGATCAATTGGACAGATTTGGAGAAATTGACAATACAGCCGCACTACTTCAAAAAATAGCTGAAGCCACCAGCGACACTGTCGTTCTCAACCGCGACGATCCGCGAATTTTTAAGATTAGCGAACATATCCAAGCTAAAAAAGTTTTCTTCGGCACAACCAGCGAATTACTTCAATTGATGCCGACGGATGACACTCTAAAATACGGAACCGCAGTCGCAAATCAAAGCGTGGCGGCTGATGTTTTATTGAAAAAAATTAACGCTCAACAGGCAACTTTTCAAATTGACAATAAAGAAATTGACGTAGACCTGCAACTTACTGGAGTTTATAATCTTCTCAACGCGGCGGCAGCGGTTGCCCTGGCTCGACAAATCGCGGGACCGGAAATTACCGATACGATTTTATCTGCGCTGGCAAACATAAAGCCGGCGTTTGGTCGTGGCGAAACGATTTACTTAAACGGCACGCCAATTGAGCTTATTTTGGTGAAAAATCCGAGCGGCTTTCGGTTGGCACTTCTGTCGTTCGCCAAAAACAATAGCACCACGATGATCGCCGTTAATGACAATTACGCCGACGGACGAGATGTAAGTTGGTTCTGGGACGTCGATTTTTCGCTATTAGAAAACGTAGCAATGATCAGCGGCGCGCGCGCCTACGATATGGCTTTGCGACTTCAATGTGACGGCATTCCAATTGGGAAAATTGGCACCAATATTTCGAAAGCCCTGGAAGATTTCATTAATACTAATCCCGATGAGCCAAAACAGATTTTTTGTAGCTACACAGCCATGACAGCAATTCGTCGCTTGCTGAGCGAAAAAACCGACGTGGAGGAAATATCATAATGAAAATAACAATTGCGCAACTTTATCCGCGAGATATGAATCTTTATGGCGACTGGGGCAACACGCTAGTCCTGAAAAAACGACTAGAACGACGCGGCTTCGAAGTTGAGATTATCGATCACAATCCAGGCGATTCAACAGATTTTTCTAAAATTGATATTTTTGTTGGCGGAGGCGGACAAGATTCTGGGCAGACGATTATCCAAAATGATCTTCTGTCGCGAGCTGATGAACTGCGGCAATTAGCAAAAGACGGCGTGCCGATGTTGATGATTTGCGGAATGTACCAATTATTTGGTCGGTTTTTCCGAACACTCAAGGGCGAGGAAATTGTTGGCGCTAACATTCTGCCAATTGAAACGATTGCTGGCGACGAGCGGATGATTGGCAACATTGTCATCAAAAGTCAGGAATTTGGAGATATCGTTGGCTATGAAAATCACAGCGGACAAACTTTCTTAGATAAGACCGCCAAACCTCTTGGGCAAGTTATTAAAGGCGCCGGCAATAATATGACCGACGCAAACGAAGGCGTTCGCTACAACAATATCATCGCCACTTATCTCCATGGTCCGATTCTGCCCAAAAACCCGCAAATTGCAGACTTTCTTATTGGCGAGGCGCTAGAGCGACGCGGCGTAAGCGCAGATTCGGGGCTGGAAAAAATTGACGATACTTTAGCGAATAAGGCGAAAGAGATAGCGTTAAAATTATCCAGATAATTCATGAGAAAAATCCGTATATATCTTAAAAAGCTATATGCATTTCTTCATAAAATGCCCGGTTGGATCTGGCTAATTCCAATCTTAATTTTAGCCATCAACGTTCGACTTATCTATTTAACAAAAGCCGATATTTGGCACGACGAAGGATATACGGCGGCTATCATTCAGCAGCCAATCAGAGAAATTATCACCATCACAACCACAGATGTCCACCCGCCGCTTTATTACGCTATTATGCACGTTTGGCAATTGATTTTCGGCAATTCCGTAGCTTCGCTCAGAGGATTTAGTGTTACGTGCGGAGTTCTGACGATTGCCCTATTGTTTCTATTACTCCAAAAACTTTTCTCTAAAAGAATCGCCGTATTTGGAAGTTTTTTAGCAGCGCTAGGACCATTCTTAATCCGCTATAGCGACGAAGCCCGAATGTACGCACTGGCAGCACTTTTGGCTGTAGCAATGACTTACGCATTCGTCGTGGCGGTCGAGCACAAAAATAAGAAGTTTTGGTGGGCACTATACGGAATTTTAGTGGCACTCGGTCTTTATACACAATATTTCCTAGCGTTAATGCTGCCCGCACATTTTGTTTATATTTGGCTAAAGCTTGGCGGAAATCACACTGCCATAAAAAATATATTTAAGGACAAAAACGTTTGGCTTGCCGCCGGGACATGCTTTTTACTATTCCTCCCCTGGCTACCAATTATGATCTCCCAAACCAGCCGAGTAAGTGGCGGCTTCTGGATCCCTGAAGTCACCAAATTTACCATCCCGACAACATTATCAATGTTCTTGACTTACGACGACAGAATTGTCCGCTATTTTGGGTTGCTACTGCCGCCAATTATAGTCGCAATTTCATTCATCCTAGCCAAAAAATGCCCAAAATACCAAGCAGCAATTTGGATTTTAACAATTTGGCTGCTGCTGCCAATGATCATCGTTTACATACTCAGCCAGGGTCGACCAGTTTACTTAGATCGATACTTCACTTATTCAGCGCCAGCGTTTTACGGCTTGATTGCGGTATTCATCGGGCTTATTTTTTCTAATAAAAAATGGTGGTCTATTGTAATATCTATTGTCCTGACATTATTTATCGGTCATTATATGTGGCATGTCGGCAGTAAAAATATCGTAGAATCATCCTGGAATAGCACCAACACAGCCATAAATCATATAAATAAAAATATTCAG
>CALHQU010000039.1 GCA_938038145.1 uncultured Candidatus Saccharibacteria bacterium | reverse complement strand
GGAATTATCAAGTCCCAACTGGGGCTGTTTTTTATTCTATTGACTTTTTTACGCAAGTGTGATATAAATGAATACAGCTTTTGTTGACGAGTAAATCCTTGTCCGAAAGCGAACCTTGACAAGCAGCCTAGCACGGGATGAGGTTTTATTCCTTTTTTGAGGAGAAAATATAAAGAGGAATGGAATCTCATCCTGTGTTGAAAAGAACAACGCTTAACCACATTCACGTGGGGATGAGAAGAGAGGTAGAACGATGGAACTCATCGATGCTCGAACAGGTAAGTGCAGGGGAGAGATCCAGCTTGCTGACACTTCATTCGTGAAGCCGGTCGTAGTTACTGTTACGATCCACGTGGATAAATACGTTTGGGAGCTACTTAAGGACATTATTTATGGTCGGAAGAAGTTAATCAAAGAATTTAGGAACGCCTACGGTCAGGCCAGACTAGAGGACTTGCGAGGTATATTGGATCGCATTGATCAATATGCTTTCACTATTGCAGCCCATCAGCGCTATCCAGAAGAACAGGTGCGAGTTTCCACAAGGAACTTGTCTGCAGTAACATATAGGTGCTGTCACGACCTCACTGTGGAACTTCATTCGCTCATTACCGACGCTGAGAATAAACTATTGAGAGAGGAACGCCCTCCCAGCAAAGTTCCTCTTTATCTCATTGAATACACTAGGCCTGTGTCGCGTCATGCGCTTATTTATTCCAGCTATATGTTGACGGCGCAAGACTCCGAAATCGCCTGCCTAAAGACGGCAAACGACGACTGAGCTCACACAATAGCGACAAGTTGTTCTTTTTTATAAAGGCTGCTTGCGCTATTCCTTGGAAATTATTAAGTCCCAACTGGGGCTGTTTTTTATGTCAATTTTGAAAAACTGACCAGAGTAACGTACAATAGAACTAATGATAAAACTCTACAACACGCTCACTAGACGAAAAGATGAACTGACGCCGCTTGACGGAGAAACGGTCAAATTTTACACCTGTGGACTAACAGTTTATTCGCAACCACATATCGGCAACTGGGTTGGCTATATTTACTGGGACGTGTTGGTACGATTGTTGCGCTGGCAAGATATTCCCGTTATTCGAACGCAAAACATCACCGACGTTGGACATTTGACAAGTGATGACGATAACGGCGAGGACAAAATGGAAAAAGGTGCGCGCCGCGAGGGGAAGACTGCCTGGAATGTGGCAGAAAGATATATTTCCATAGCCAATCACGAGGCTTACGACGTGCTGAAATTGATAAAACCTGACTATTTGGTGCGGGCGACGGATTATATTCAGCAGCAGATTGACTTCGCAAAAGGGCTGGACGAAAAAGGATTTTTATATAAAATCGACGGCGACGGCATGTATTTTGACACGTCACTTTTGAAGGATTACGGAAAATTGGCACGACTGGACGTGGCTGGTCTGGAAGCTGGCGCCAGAGTGAGCGTTGAGGGAAAGCGCAATATTACCGACTTCGCCGTGTGGAAGTTTTCGCCAAAAGACTCCAAGCGCGATATGGAGTGGGATAGTCCGTGGGGAGTCGGTTTTCCTGGCTGGCATCTGGAATGTTCGACAATTGCCCGTGAAACACTCGGCGACTCCATCGATATTCACGCGGGCGGGATTGATCATATTCCAGTTCATCACACGAATGAAATTGCCCAGAGCGAAAGTCTGACTGGAAAACAATTTTCTCAAATTTGGCTACATAATAATCACATAAAAGTTGACGGCCGAAAAATGAGTAAATCTCTGGGGAATATTATTACGCTGGAAGATATTATTTCGCGAGGCTTTAGTCCGATGGCGTTTAAGCTGGCGATTCTCAGTAAACATTATCAGACGGAGGGCAATTTTACTTGGGAAATCCTGGAAGCAGCGCAGGCGCGATTGAATCATTGGCGTGAATACGCAGCTCTGAGACATCAGACTCACGATACGCTGGAAGATGACGACGATAAGGACGAGCAGGACGATTCGGTTTCGTTGCTAGCGGGACGTCAGGCATTGGTCGAGAAATTGAACGACGATTTGGATACTCCAGGCGCACTGGCGTTGATTGATGAAGTATTTTCAAAGTTGGATCATACGCCACTTGATAAGATTCATCGGCAAAGTTTGGTGCAATTTATTGATGAGATCGACGAGATTTTAGGGATAGACTTGGCCGAATCCACGCCTGATATTACTGATGATTTGAAGAGGTTGATTATTCAGCGACGTCAAGCGCGTGCAGAGAAAAATTGGGAAGAATCCGACAGAATTCGCGATGAACTTCTTCAGGCTGGCGTTGCCGTTCGTGATACGCCAAGCGGCAGCGTTTGGACATGGAAATAGCCCGCTGGATTCAACGGGCTATAATTTTTTCTGCATCAACTAATCTTCGTTTTTCAATTTCTTAACTAATTTATTAAGTGGTTTTTCGTTCTCAACGCGGTTAGACTTGGCTTGCTCCAAGTAATTGTCTAGCAAAACTTTCACGACGCCAGCGGCTGGAATAGCAACCAAACCGCCCAATAGACCACCAACGTACAAACCAATTGTCACCGCAACCAAGACAGCAAGAGCCGACAGCTCAACCTTCTTTGATTGGATGGACGGAGAAACAAAGTTGTTCTCAATCTGTTGGTAAATCACAAAATAAATCGCGTAAATAACGCCCGCTGTCATATTGTTGAAGAATAGTAGTAGTGATATTAACGCGCCAGCAATCGTTGCGCCAAACATCGGAATTAGTGTCAATACAAACGTCGCCATAACGGTGAGCATTGCCAAATTGGAATTTATGACAGGGAATGTCAAACTCAGCACAAACACCACGAAACCTGATAATATCGCATCGATTCCAGAAACCGTCAATTGTCCAGAAACATAACCTGTGACCACGTTATACATTCGGCCAACCAGCTTCTTATGACGCTCCATTTTTTCTTCGTCGTTGTACAATCCCCACAAACGCTTCACCCAAGTTGGACCCTCAAGGAGCATCAGGAATGACAGCACCAACACCAAGAATAACGAGCCCAAGAATGACGCCAAAGAGCCAACGCTGGATAATAAATTCGTGCCGACGCTCGTCGCCCAAGACGAAGATTGCTGCTTAATGTTTTCCATCATCGAATCGACCTGCGGGCGCAAATTATTCTTATCAATAAAATCATTGACGCCACGCCACTGTGAGCTGGCTTGGTCAATTATGCTCGGAATGCTCTCGACGAATTTGGCAGATTGTTGGACAATTGGCGGAATCACAAACCAGATCACACAACCCAAAAGCAAAACCAGCGTCGTATATGCCAGCGCCGTGCCGCCCAATCGGCTTTTTCCAGGAAGTTTTTTAGCAATTGCTGCGACTGGACGGTTCAACGCCAACGCCAAGAACAGGGAAATCCCCAATAAAACCAGCGCATCCTTTGCGGAATAAATTGCCAAACCAGCCAGACCAAAGCCCATCACGACCAGCCAAAATCGCACAAATGTTTTAGTGTCTATCTCTATACGTACTTTCATAATTAAACTTTACCAGCTTTTCGGCGTGTCCGCAACGCCGACAGAGATAATTTACTATCATAAGACATCGCGCCGTAGCGGAAAACGCGCACCGATAGCCACATGACAAACACCGCTGTAGCGACCAAAATTGCTGTACCGAGCAAAGCTTCCCAAATCGGCAGATTGCCTATTGCGTTTCGTAACAACAATGGAATCGGCGCAGTGAATGGAAATAGCGACAAGAACTTAACGAAGAAATAATCTGGGAAGGAAACGAACGCTGTGATTCCGTAAAATGGACCGATGAATAGCATAATCACAATTCCGAACCACTGGCTGGCTTCTTTGGCGGTCGGCATCATCGCGCCCAAAGTCACCAACATTCCCGTAAATAAAGTGAAGCTGGCGGAGAAAATTATGATCGCTAGACCAATTCTCACAGGATCAAACACGAGCGTGCTCAAGTCCAGATTAGGCAATTGCAATTTCGAGCCAAATGCCAAATAGCCCGCCAAAACTGGCAAAACAATCACCAAAATCTGAATCAAAGCCAATACCATCAAAGACAGAATTTTACCCGTAATCAAAGTGTCGGTTTTAACGGTCGTAAGCAACATTTCCACCGTGCGATTTTCTTTTTCCTCGGTGGTGCTAATAAGCATTTGATTACCAAAAATACTGATGAGAATGAACAAAATAGCCAAAAACATTCCCGGCACAATCATCTCATTAATGCCGCCGTGTTCTTTTCCGTCCAGATATGTGGTTGATGACAATTGGACTTTGTCGCGTAAAATTGCAACTTGCGCTGGACTGATGCCGCTTGCTACTGATTGACTCAACAAACTCTGTGCCACCGCGCTGTATTTTCCGTTTTGGAATAGCCCAACATCTTTACCGTAAACTTCAACCTTTTGCTTGCTCAAATCCTTTGGAAAATAAATATACGCATCAACCTTATTATTTTTTACGTCATCAATTCCAGATTCTTTCGATTTGGCGGTTTTGGCTTTAATTGCCGCCAGCAATTCTGGTTTCACCAACTTCGAATCGTCCGTAACTTCCAATGAAAATTCTTGCTTTTCCAGATTTTTTGACGCTTCAATAGTCGTGCTTTGCGACCAAAACATAATGCCATACAGCACGCCAATCAACAGAGGAAAACCCAATGCTGTCAACCAAAACGTCGGTTTCTTCAATGTTCTAAGCGTTTCAAATTTGAAAACTGTCCCCAAATTATGCATTTTACTCATCACTCAACTCCTTCGCTTCGCCGCCGTAAACTTGGACAAAAATGTCGTCCATTGAAGCGCCGCCAAATTGACTTTTTACTTCTTCCAATGTGCCGTACGCCGCCGCTTGACCATCTTTCAATAAAATCAAGCGATCACACAACCTTTCGACTTCCTCCATCTGGTGCGTAACGTAAATAATTGTCGCACCAGCTTTTCGCTGCTCCTCAATTATATTCATCAACAAACGGCGATTCACCGGATCAAAACCTTTGGCTGGCTCGTCCATAATCAGTAGTTCCGGATCGCCCATAATCGTTACGCCGAGCTGAATCTTCTGTTGCTGTCCGCCAGATAGCTTATCAAGTTGCGTGTTAGCCTTGTCACTCAAATTGACACGCTCCAAAAATTTCAGAGAAAAATCCTTAGCTTCTTTGCGACTCAAGCCTTTCAATTGACCAAAGTAAAGCATCACGTCTAAGACTTTTTCTTTTTTATACAAACCGCGCTCCTCAGGAAGATATCCGAGGCGAATCTGACTTCCCACCGAATACGGCTTGCCGTTTATCAATAAATCGCCCGCGGTCGGCTGATATAGTCCCAACAGTGCGCGTAACGTCGTAGTTTTTCCCGAGCCATTACTTCCCAAAAAACCAAAAACTTCGCCGCGAAAAACATCAAAACTCAGATCTTTAATAACAGTTTTATCACCGAAACTCATCTTAAAATGACGAATCTCAACCATTTTTTTATTATCTGGCATACGCCTCCTTTTCTTTAAATAAAATTATAGCACTTAGCGCAGGAAAAAAGATATAATATAAATATGCGACTACTAGTCATTGAGGATGAACGAAAAATTTCGAGGGTCATAACCGAATCTTTGAAACGCGAGAAATACGCGGTTGATGCGGCATATGACGGGGAAGAGGGCTTTAATTTGGCGGATAGTCAGCCGTATGATCTGTTGATTGTTGATCGAATGCTGCCGGGATTAGAGGGCACGGAGATTGTTAAAAAATTGCGCGAGAATGGGAAAAATATGCCAATTCTGTTTCTGACAGCCCTGAGCACGACCGAAGATAAAACGCTCGGACTGGACGTGGGAGCCGATGATTATTTGACTAAGCCCTTTGCAATTGACGAATTGTTGGCGCGAGTACGAGCTTTACTTCGTCGTCCGCCGATTCAGCAACCAGACATCTTGAAAATTGACGATTTGGAAATTGACAAGCAACAACAGACGGTAACTCGTGCAGGAAAAATTATCGACCTAACGAGCAAAGAATATGCGCTGCTGGAATATTTGATGCAGCATCCGAACCAGATTCTCAGTAAAGAAACGCTGATTGATCACGTTTGGGATTTTGACGCTGATATTTTGCCGAATAACGTCGAGGCGTACATAAAAAATCTGCGCCAAAAAATCGACAAACCGTTCAAAAAACAATTGATAAAAACCGTGCGCGGCTTCGGCTATAGGATTGAATCATGAAAATTTTTACTTCAGCAACAATTAAGTTGGCGGGCTGGTATTTGATGATTTTGATGATCGTCAGTTTGCTGTTTAGTAGCATTATTTTTCAGGTGGCGCGCTCGGAAGTTGATGCGCAAATTCATAAAATTATCGTTCAAAGGAAGGGCGATTTTCCTGCAATTAATTTGTCGGAAAGGATAGATAATTCAACTCGAAATCTTTTGATTAGTTTGGGCTATATAAATCTTATCGTTTTGCTCGCTGGCGGCTGGTGTTCATATTTATTGGCGAAAATTACTTTGCGGCCGATAGAAACCGCCCACAAAGCCCAATCGCGATTTGTTGCCAATGCCAGCCATCAGCTCCGAACTCCTCTGGCAATTATGAAAGCAGAAACTGAATTTGCATTGAAAAATAGAAAGGCAGAGAAGTCAGAACTTACAGAAACTCTGGAAAGCAATTTGGAGGAAATAAATAAATTGACCGAGCTTACGGCAATGCTTCTGGAACTGTCGCGAACGGAAAATAAGTTGGCGCTGGAAGATAAAAGTTTTAACTTGACGGAATTGATATCCGAACTCGTTCGCGAACGAAAAGCTGAAGCGCGAGTTAAAATGAATTGCCCAGAACACATAAATATTCCGCTTCATCACACCGCCACGCGAGAATTGTGCGCGATTTTACTCGACAATTCATTGAAGCATAGCCCGAAAAATTCTGTGGTAAAAATTTGCATTACCCCATCGAAACAAAACATCACCGTCAACTTCATCAATGACGGCACAATCTCACAACAAACTCTACCACACGTCTTCGAACGATTTTTCCGCGGCAACCAACAGACGAAAGGCTATGGATTAGGATTGCCATTAGCGGAGCAATTGACAAAAGCGCTAGGCGGACAAATCTCTGTTAGTACCTCAAAAAACTCAACCATTTTCACAATTTCCTTGCCGATTCTGTAAATTTTCAGCTATTTTTCAGAATTAGATGTTGTAATAGGATTGTCGATTGGCAAATCGCCAATCCGAAAGGGGAAGTATGAGTACAACATTTTTAAGTAAAAAAGGATTTAAGGAACTGCAAAAGGAAATTTCTGGGCTAGAGATTTCAGAAAAGACACTCACGTTGGAGCTGAAGGAAATTGGGCGTGCCAAATCGCGTGATGACAAATTACGCCGCAACGATGTAATTACGCAGTTGGAAAACATCCAATCAAAAATCTTTATGAAGAAGGATATTTTACGACACGCCAAGCCACTACCAAGGAAGCGCGATCGATTGAAAATTGCTATCGGCTCAGTCGTGGACTTGGTGGATCAACAGGGAAAGATTTTCCGCTATACGCTGGTTCATAGTCTGGAAGCAAACCCTCTGGACGGGCGAATTTCCGTGGATAGTCCGCTGGGAAAAAGCCTACTGAACCACAAGAAATCCGAAACTGTTTCCTGGAAAAATGGCTTGATGACCAGACAACTACAAGTCGTCAAAATTAGCTAATCCGAATTGTCCACCACGACAGTTTAGCTCTCACCGGCAAGTGGGAGCTTTTTATATTTTTAATAGTATTTTATTCCGTTTCTGAAATTTAATATAAAAACAAAAAATCGCCCAAAAGAGCGATAATTTACACCTGTCAAGTTTGGCTGGGACGGCAGGATTCGAACCTGCGAATGCTGGGACCAAAACCCAGTGCCTTACCACTTGGCGACGTCCCACTATTGCCAGGACAATGACGATTATAGCACGCCAGACAGAAAAAATCCACACATCCTGATATAATATAACCTAATGAGAAAACAAATTTTTGAGACTTTAAGATTGGAAAAAATCGTTGGCGGCGGGCAAGCTATCGGAACACTTGACGACGGTCGCAAAGCGTTCGTCTGGGGAGGGCTGCCGAAAGAACTTGTAACGATTCGCGTGACAAAGAAAAAATCACACTTCGTCGAAGGAATAGCGACGGAAATTATCGAGAAAAGCCCAGAGCGAATTACGCCGCGGGACGAAAATAGCTATTTAAGCACCAGTCCTTGGCAAATAATGCCGATGTCCAGCGAGCAATCACACAAAGCGCTGCTAATCGAAGAGGCTTTTTTGCTTCACAACATCACATTGCCTGGGAAAATTGAGATATTTTCTGACGGCGTAGAATTTAATTATCGCAATAAAGTCGAGTTCAGTTGGTTCGGCGACAAAACGGACGAAGACGAAAAAGAAACTTTAGGCTTGGCT
>CALHQU010000038.1 GCA_938038145.1 uncultured Candidatus Saccharibacteria bacterium | reverse complement strand
CTGAGAGGTTTAGCAATGGAAATACATCGTCAAAGGTTATGACTACGGCCGCAGAACTTATGGCGGCTGGCGCAAATCAGCAATTGGTGGTTTCAAAGATTGCAGAGAGCGAAGTAGAGGACAAGCCGCAGAAGATTGAAAAGATCGAAGAAAAATCTCCAGAAAAAAAAGAAGCTTCAGAGGATAAAACTGAAGAAGTAGAGAAAGATGAGGAAATTGTACACGCGGACGGAACTTTGTCGATTAGCCACGAAAAGAAGGGCGATGTTGATGAAGTAGCTGAACAAACGGCGAAGGAAAAGCAAGAAGAGTCTGCTAGGATTGCTGAAGAGAAATTGGCTAAAATTGAGCCGATAAAGGAAGAGCCACAAACTGAGGAAGAAAAGCCGAGTGAAAAAATAGTTTCAAAGGGAGAACTTTCTTTTGAGGAAACTCCACTGATGGGTGGCACTCTGAACGCAACGACTACACAGGCTGCCGAGGATAAGATTAGGGAATTGGCTAGCGATCAAAACAAAACCATTTTGACGCACGGTAAATATGTGGGTGATAGTACGCCGTCGTTTGGCGATACTCCGTTAAATGCGGCTATGGGCGCGTCTGATGAGCCACCAAAGATTGACCCGTTCGCGACAACTAACGCCGCTGAGCAAAAATTGTCGACGATACCTGTTGCACCGCAATCTGAAGAGTCGATTATTTCGGCAATTACCAACGACACAAATCAATTGAATAATCCAGTGGTGCCAGCTCCGAGTCAGCCGATTGCGCCAATTGAGCCAGCAATAACAAATCCTGAAAATAGCATTCCAAGTTTCGATTTACCAATGCCGCCAGCAATGCCAGATTTCGGCGCTTTGCCACCAATGCCGCCAGCGCCTACAGGTGTTGATGTAAATGGATTGCCACAGATTGCACCGCTAGGGGTGGCTCCTGAGCCAGTAGCCGCTCCGCAAGCTCCAGCGCCTGCGCCGATCACCGCGATGCCAACTCAGCCAGCTCAAAACGCAGACTTCAATCCAGCGCAATTCCACATTCCAGGACAATAGTTGATGGACGAAACGATTCTCATAGACAAACCTCAGGGAATGACTAGCTTTGGGGTGGTAGCGCGCTTGCGACGAGTTTTATCTAATCAGGCGGGAAAGAAGGTGAAGGTTGGTCACACAGGTACGCTTGATCCGTTTGCTACTGGGCTAATGATTATTGTGACTGGAAAGAAATGCCGCGAAGCTGAAACTTTCACTAAGTTAGATAAGTGGTACGAGGCAGAAATTATTCTGGGTAAGAATAGTTCAACGGGCGACCCGGAAGGCGAAATTACTGATGTGTCTGATTATGAGCCGAGTTTGGAAGAAGTTCAGTGGGTAATCGGTCAATTTGTGGGAAAAATTGAGCAGACGCCGCCGATTTTTAGCGCAATAAAAATTAACGGTGAAAGAGCGTATAAATTGGCACGCGAAGGTAAACAAATTGAGATTCCTAAGCGTGTGATAGAAATTTACTCGTTGGAACTATTGGCATACGAATATCCCAAATTAAAGATTAGAGCTCACGTTTCAAGCGGAACTTATATCCGAACGTTGGCGGTTGATATTGGTGAGAAACTAGGGACGGGCGCGTATTGTGAAAATCTGCGTCGTACGAAAATTGCCGACTATTCTATTGATCAGGCAAAGACTCTGGCGGACTTCGGAATTACTAGCTAATTGCAAAAAACAGAGAAGCTTGGTATAATTACAGAGCTATGATTAGCAAAGAGAATAAAGCGAAAGCAATTGCTTTGACTCAGGTCAATAAAAACGACGTCGGTAGCCCACAAGCTCAGGTGTCAGTTTTGACGGCTCGTATCAAAGAAGTGACGGAACACCTTCAATCAAACAAGCACGACTTCATGGCTCGTCGCGGCTTGATCCAAATGGTTGGTAAGCGCAAGCGTTTGCTGAAATATTTGGAGCGAACTGATTTTGAGAGTTACAAAGCAGTTGTTGCCAAGTTAGGTTTGCGTAAATAATTTACGTTAAAAACTGCTTAAATCCCCTTTGACGAAAAGGGGATTTTTGTTGTTCTGGCTATTTTTTCAATTTGGCGATAATCACATCTCGTCCGTCGTTTGCGCCGCCCAAAGTGCAGGAATAAAGAGTTAATTGCGGCTGATCTGTGCGCTGTTCGATTTCCACGGCATCTGGTTTAACGCTTTGTTTTTCGCTGATGACGTAATTGTAACGCACGCCGTTATAGTCAATGATAATTTCATCGCCGACGGTCAATTTATCGATATTATAAAAAGGCGATTTTCTGAGCGTCTGCTGAGGAGTTAGGCCCATAATAAAACGGTGTGCAGATAAGACAAAATTGCCGCCATCTTTTGGGTTGCCGTTTTCTGGTTTACGCCACCACGCACCATGTTCCATTGTTTCGGCGCCGCCAGTACTATAAGGCAAATTTATGTCGATTTTCGGTATGTAAAGTCGATTTTCGGTAATTTTATTCTCAGTTTTAGTGATGAGCTGAGTGGTGTGGTTGTCTTTTGGGTTGATGTTTTGCGACAAAATAAGGGGCGTGCTGATGAGGACAAGCAAATAAACTCCACCAAGAATCATTAAGATTGCGATTATAGTTAAGATATAGCTTTTCCAGCTTTTCTGGCGATTTTTTACTGAATCTAGCTGAAGTGACATGAGTAAATTATAGCATACTCATCTGTTAATAAGGTTATGTTAAGTGCGCTCGTGACTGGCGTTTGGGCTGAGGTTTTAGTATAATATAAGGAGCAATTTGTAACGCGGAAGTGATAGAGATGAGACGACTAAATTGCCAAGTAATTTCATCCCTGTTACTACCGCAAGAAAGGAGCTCTTTATGAGTATTATCAATCCAAGCGGCAAGGAGATTTTTAGTGTTACCACTGATTTTTGTGGTCGGCCGCTGACTTTAGAGGTGAATCGCGTCGGTTTTAGGACGACTGGTAGTGTTTTGGTGCGCTATGGCGACACTGTAGTTTTGGGCAGCGCTCAAGTTAGTCCGCGTCCAGTACAATTGGATTATTTTCCATTATCGATTGATTACGAAGAAAAGTTTTATGCAGCAGGTAAGATTTCTGGCAGTCGATTTATCAAGCGCGAAGGTCGTCCAAGCGATGAAGCTGTGTTGATTGGTCGATTGATTGATCGTCCGATTCGTCCGCTTTTCCCGAAGGGTTATCGACAGGAAATCCAAGTCGTCGCGACTGTTTTGAGTATGGATCCGAGTTTCCGCCCAGATGTGATTGCGATGATCGCTGCGTCTAGTGCGTTAATGTTAACTGGCACGCCGTTTGACGGTCCAGTGGCTGGTTTGCGCGTGGGTCGAGTCAATGGCGAATTTAAGGCGTTCTTGACTCCGGAAGAGCGCGAAAAGTCAGATCTTGATTTGGTTGTGGCTGGTATTGAAAGCGGTATAACAATGGTCGAGGCTGGCGCTAAAGAAGTTTCGGAGGATGTAATTGTTGATGCGATGGCGTGGGCTCACCAGATGATGCAGCCAGCGATTGCCTTGCAACGCGAATTGGCGGAAAAAGTTGCGCCAGTACAGCAGGAATACGATTTAATTTTGCCAGACGAATCAATTCAGCAAACGGTTAACGCGTGGGCTGATGGGAAATTTGGTGAGAAAATCCGTCGTCCATATCCAGAGCGCAATGAAATGATAAGCGAAATTCGCGCTGAGTTCCATGAGGCGATGGCGGAAAAATTGGGGCTGGATGAGGAAGAATATAGCGAAGTTCGTGGCGATTACGACGAAGCGTTTACTTTGGCTTTACATAAAGATGTTCGTCGGGGAATTGTTGCTGAACGAGTTCGTCCTGACGGTCGACAATTGACCGAGATTCGTCCGCTCAGCTCGGAAGTTGGATTCTTGCCGCGCGCTCACGGTTCCAGCTTATTTACGCGTGGCGTAACTCAGGGGATGAATATTGTGACTTTGGCGCCGCTTAGTTATTCGCAATTGATTGACACTATGGAAATTACCGACGGTGAGCGACGTTATATGCATCATTACAATGCGCCGGGCTATACAGTTGGTGAGGTCAAGCGAATGGGTAGTCCAGGTCGACGTGAGATTGGTCACGGATATTTGGCGGAACGTGCCTTGCTCCCAGTTTTGCCAACTGAAGAGGATTTTCCATACGCTATTCGCTCAGTTACTGAGATCATGAGCCAGAACGGTTCGACTTCGATGGCGGCAACCTGTTCTAGTTGTTTGGCGTTGATGGACGCCGGTGTGCCAATTTCGGCTCCCGTGAGTGGAATTGCGATGGGCTTAATGATGGACGGCGATACTCCGTATGTGTTGAGCGATATCGCTGATGCTGAGGACTTTGCTGGCGATATGGACTTTAAGGTAACTGGAACTTCAAAGGGTATTACGGCTCTTCAAATGGATATGAAGGTTCATGGGCTACCAGTGGCGGTATTGCGTCAAGCAATTGAGCAGAGTAAAGCGGGTCGCGCACACATTTTGGAACATATGCTTAGTGTGCTTCCAGGGCCTCGTGAGTCGCTCAGTCCGTATGCGCCACGAATTGAGAAGATTAAGATTGACCCAGATAAGATTGGCGTGATTATTGGTAAGGGCGGCGAGACGATCAATAAGATCACTTCGGAAACTGGCGCTGAGATTGATATTAAGGAAGATGGTTTGATTACTGTGGCTAGCCCAGACGGCGCGTCAATTGAAAAGGCTATGAACTGGATTAAGGATCTGGTTGAAGAGCCAGAAGTTGGCAAGATTTACGAAGGTAAGGTCGTCGGCATTAAAGATTTTGGCGCGTTTGTGAATATACTTCCTGGTGTTGACGGAATGGTTCATATTTCGAAATTGGCGGAACGTCGAGTTGAAAAAGTGACTGATGTCGTGAAAGAAGGGCAAACCGTTCGCGTGAAAATCACTGGAATTGACGAGCGCGGTAAGATTAATTTGACGATGATTGGTTTGTAAATATATAATAGCAAAAGCGTAATTTTAGGAGGAAAATTTATGGACAATAGTAACAACAACAAACCTCAAGTGCCGCCTCAGCCGCAATTCCAGCAGGCTCCACAGAAGCCTCAGACTCAGCAGCCTCAACCACAACAACCAGTCATGGGAACTCCATACCAAATGCCACCAAAAAAGAAAATGAGCAAAGGTGCCATGTGGGGAATCATCGGCGGAATAATTGGACTAGTCGTAATTATCGTTGGTGTAGTCCTGGCTGTCTTACTGCTAAGTGGTCCAAGCAAGGCGGATTATAAAGCTGCTGGAGAAAAGTTGAATGATGTGATTAAAGTATACAACGAGACTTCTATATCACTTTCATATGTTTCTACCTCAGAAACCAAGTCTTCGTTAGAGTCTACTCGCAAGAAACTTGCTTCAACAAAGGAAGAAGTCAATAATCAATTAACTGAGATCGGCAAGATGAAAGCCGTCACTGGCGACAAAGAGGTTCGTGAAAAGTATGATGCTTTGAAAAATAAGCTAGGTAAGTTTAACGATGCTATAGATGCCTTTGATGAAGTTTACGGAAAGATACTTCCAGCAGTAGCTGATTTTTCTGACAGCAGCAACAGTTCTAATATATCTACCTTAGAGAGTGCGGTTAAGAAAGCTCGACAGGATCTTAAGGGTGCAGACATTAAGAATGAACACAACAAGAAATTCGTCAAGGACTTTACTGCTCAATTGGAAAAACTTGAAGAAATGTTGCCAAAAGTTGCTGAAATGAAATCTGACTACAAAAAATACGACTCTAACTATATCAGTGATTTTTACGATACTCTTACTGCGATACAGAAGACTGCTCGCGAATGGTCTTCGGGACTACAAAAAATAGCAGAAGAGGGCGAAATTAAGAGTGAATTAAACGACCTAGGAATTATATTGGCAGACAAGGTAAATAAATAGTTCTGCTAAATATCAGAAGCGCCTCGTTTCTTACGGGGCGTTTTTTGATAGAATAAATATATGGACAAGCAGACTAAATTGGATGCGTTGGTGGAAGAAATTGTAAAAGAGAAGGTTTGCTCGGATTTGGCGGATCAGGCGACGCAATTAGTTATGGGCGATGGAAATCCTGATGCTGGTATCGTTTTTATTGGTGAAGCGCCGGGGAAGAATGAAGATCTGCAGGGCAAGCCGTTTGTCGGTGCTGCGGGAAAATTCCTTGATGAGATGCTAAAGTCTGCCAATTTACAGCGGTCAGATGTATATATTACCAATATTGTTAAGTATCGACCGCCGAATAATCGCGACCCATTGCCAGAGGAGAAGCGTCAATTTTGGCCATATTTACTCAGGCAATTAGAAATCATTCAGCCAAAGGCTATTCTGACTTTAGGGCGGCACAGCGGCGGTGGGTTTATTCCGGGATTGCAGATCAGTAAAGAACACGGTCGTCCACGTAAAATGCGTCTGCATGAGCTTGAATTCGTGGTGATTCCGTTATATCATCCAGCCGCCGCGCTTTATAACGGCGGTATGCGTCAGACTTTAATTGACGATTTTATTCAGGCTGTGGAATTTGTGAAGAAGAACAGCGGCGCTTAATCAGGCGATTACTTGCAAAAGTTTCCCAGACGTAGTATAGTGGATAGTCGATATCTATTATATCTAAGTCGAGAAAGGATTTGTATGAGATTATCGGGAGCTGTTGAACAAGCGTGTTGCATTATGGCAATTCTGGCGGATCCGAAAAGGACGACGCCGGTAACTAATGATGCGCTGGCAGAAAAGATGCTGGTTTCGCCGACGTACTTGAAGAAAATTAGTCGGAAATTGGTAATAGCAAAGCTAATCACTTCAACTCAGGGAACTGGCGGCGGATTTATTTTAGCGAGAAAAATGAACGAAGTTACGTTGCATGATGTTGTCCTTGCAATTGAAGGAGAGTCGCCATTTTTTCAGCCTCAGGGAATTATTGAGAGAGTTTTTCAATCGCGTCCTCGTCAGGTGGAAATTGGCATGAATATGATAGAAAAGGTTTTTTCTGAAGCGCAGGAAAAGTGGAGTGAATATTTGAAAACTGTGACGTTGGAAGATGTCGCAAAGGAGGTAGCACATGATTAAAAATAAGATGTTACGAGCCGAGTGGAAGCATTTGTTTAATAATAAAATATTACTGATATCCATGGCTGTAATTTCGTTTATCCCGATTTTGTATAGTGGATTTTTCTTAGGCTCAATTTGGGACCCGTACGGACAGACAAAAAACTTGCCGGTGGCGTTTGTGAACGAAGATAAGGGCGCTAGCTTAAATGGCAAATCACTGAATGTCGGCGAATCTGTCGAGAAAAAACTGAAAGATAATCACGATTTGGGCTGGGAGTTTGTTAGTAAGCAGCAGGCAGACGAAGGCGTGAATAGCGGGCATTTTTATGCAGTGGTAACTATTCCGTCCGACTTTTCGCAGAAAGCGGCGTCGATTACCGAATCTGAACCTCAGCAAGCGGTTATTAATTTTACGACCACGCCAGCGAAAAACTACATCGGTTCGCTAGTCAGTAATCAAGCTGCCGCCAAGGTTAAATCTTCGGTGTCTGAGCAAATCACTCAGGCGTACGCTAAGGGAATTTTGGAGAATTTGGATAAGCTTGAAATAGGGCTGGACACGGCGGCTAACGGCGCATCAACTTTGCACGACGGATTAGGGCGATTGCAATCTGGCACACAAACATACGTTGGCGGTGTTAAGCAATTAGCGGTAAATCAGCAATCCTTGGCTGGCGGATTGGCGCAACTTAGCGATGGTTCTCGTAAATTGCAGGCGGGATTGGGGCAATTGTCGAACAATTTGCCGACCGAATCTCAATTGTCACAATTATCTGACGGTATGAAACAATTGCAATCGGGAATAAATCAATTAAACGCCAGCGTGAGGAATCCATCGCCAGCGCTCGTGGCTCAACAAAACAAGGTAGAAACGGAAGCGCAAACTTTGGCGCAAACAATGCGAGCTTCGGAGTCCGACTTGTCGGCGGCGGGCGATACTTTGCGGATTTTGGGCACACAAGCAGCCGCTTCTGGCAGTGAATCTACGACGATAAGTTTGCCGCAAATCAGCAATATTTCTCAAGCATTCACGAAAATTCAGACAATTATTGAGCAGACAGGGACGCTACGTGAAGATCTTCAAGCGCTAAAACAGCAACTATCGGCGCAACAGACGCAGCTTCAGGCTGGAATTTCTACATTGAATAACGGCGTCAATCAATTGACACCAAACGCAATCACCGCATTTAACGGCTATAACAGCTTGCGATTTGCGAATAATCAATTGTTGGCGGGCTCGGCAAGCTTAACAAACGGATTAAGCGAAGTAAAATCGGGCAGTCAAAAATTGGCGAATGGCGCGAGTTTGTTAGAGAGTCGCTCGGGCGCGTTAATTGATGGAACTTCGCAACTAGCAAGCGGCGCAGATACGCTGGCGAATAAATTGGCGGATGCTTCTAATCGCATAAAAATTCAACCAACTGGCGCTACGACTCAGCAGCAAATTGCAAATCCAGTGAAGTCGGAAGTGACGGAAAAGGGCAATGTTCCGAATTATGGCTACGCTTTGTCGCCGTATGTTTTGTCGCTAAGTTTGTTCGTTGGGGTAATTGTCCTGAACGTTATTTATCCGATTCGCAAAACTTTTTCTGAGCAGGAAAGTGCGATTCGTTGGTGGATGTCTAAAGCTTCGGTGGCTGGCGTGGCAGCCTTTATGCAGGCAACGATTCTGATGTTGGTGATGGTGTTTTTCTTAGGACTAACTCCAGAGCATCCAGCGCATTTCATCGGGGCAATTTATCTGACGTCGTTTGCGTATATGTCGATTGTGTCGCTTTTGGTGATTGTTTTGGACAATCCAGGACGATTCCTAGCGATGGTTCTTTTGGTGCTCCAATTGGGTTCCAGCGAAGGAACATTCCCAATCCAAACTGCCAACGGATTCTTCCAGACAATTAATCCGCTAGTGCCGATGACTTACTCAATTCGCGCATTGCGCCAGGCTATTTCGGGCGGGCTAGATAACGCATTTTACGGCGGTAGTATGTGGGTTTTGGCTGGATTCTTGTTGGTGGCTAATTTATTGACAATCGGCTTCTTCGCTTATCGTGGCAAGCGTAAATTCGCACACACGTCGGTTGATGGCGATGATTAATTGACCTCTGTTATAAAACATTGTTCTTTGACAAAAAATGAGCGGTTTGCTAATATAAGAGTACTAACTAGAGGAATTTACATCAGTTCACCTCTATACCTGGTTTTTGAATTATATTGTAATAAAAAAGGAGTATAACAATATGGGTCAGCGGCGACTAGCAACACCGCAAAAAGATGACGCCAATAAGCGTCCGCAGTCAAAGAAAAGCAACAATGCAGTTTTGAATAGTACAACTACTCGTAAGGGTGAGGTTTTCCGAGCTCAGCGACGAACAAGCGAGAATGTTAATCTCAGGGCTTCACAACACTTGATTGATATTCCAGTAAACAAGTCAGTTTACAACGGATACGGCGGCGAGCAATTTAGCGCCAAAATGCAACCAAAACCTGTTCGCGGTGGTCAGCCGAAACTTCGGATTATCCCAATTGGTGGCGTTGGCGAAATGGGAATTGGTAAGAATATGAACGCCATCGAATATGATGATGAGATTATCATCGTAGATATGGGCTTTCTGTTCCCAGGCAGTGATTATCCAGGCATCAATTACATCACGCCGGATATTACTTGGCTGGAAGAGAATAAGCATAAAATTAAGGCACACGTATTTACGCACGGGCACCTTGATCACATTGGTTCGTTCCGCCACTTTATTCATCGTATTCCAGCGCCAGTTTATGGCTCTAAGTTTACGATTGGTATGCTTGATCGAACGATGGACGATTCAGAGGTGGATTTCAAGCCAGATTATCGAGTGATGGATCCGTTGAGTCACGAAATTGTTCAAGTTTCTAAGCATTTTTCAATCGAGTTGGTGCGAGTTAACCACTCAATCCCTGATTCTACGGCGGTGATTATTCGAACTCCAATGGGTGTAATTGTCGATTCTGGTGACTGGCGATTTGAGGAAAGTCCAGTTGACGGTCAAAAGTTTGACCTTGAACGACTTACGGAAGTGGCTTCAAAAGAAGGCATTTTGATGTTTATGAACGAGTCGACCAACTGTGAGTCGGCTGGTACGCACACACACACGGAGTTTGATATTCAGTATTCTATCGGTCAGGTGATGGACAAGTTTAGCAATAGTCGAGTGATTTTAAGTTGTTTCTCATCGCAGGTGCATCGCTTGCAATTAATTTTGGAAGAGGCACATAAGCACGGACGCAAGGTGGCGTTTGCTGGATTCTCGATGATCCAAAACCTGGAAGTGGCATTGCGTTCGGGGACGATTAAGATTCCTAAAGACACCATCATGAAGATGGAAGATATTGTTAAATTACCAGATAATCAAATTGCTGTAGTTTGTACTGGCTCGCAGGGCGAATTTAACGCCGTCTTAAATCGCATGGCGACGGGTGCTCATAAATATATGAAAATTAAGGGCTCGGATGTTGTGGTGTTTAGCTCAAATCCAATTCCTGGCAATGAAAAAAGCGTGGTGCGAACGGTTGACGGTCTGATGCGTGAGGGTTCTGATGTTATTCAAAACGGAAAGACTCACTTGACGGGTATTGGTCCTTTGCACTTGTCGGGTCACGGTTATTATGACGATCACGTCAAATTGATCAATGCACTTAACCCAACTTACTACATGCCAATTCACGGTGAATTCCATATGTTGGTGCATAATGCCAGGTTAGCGGAAAAGGAATGCGGAATTCCTCGCAAGAATATTTTTGTGTGCGATGCTGGAGATATTATTGAGATTGATATTGAAAGGCAAGCAAAGAAGGCTGGGCGAATTCATGTTGGTGGCGTTATGTATGATGATACTGGTGCAATTGTTTCTGAGGTTGTACTGAAAGATCGCATTCACATGTCGCAAGAGGGAATGTTTGTTGTGGTGTTGACTGTACAGCGTGGCACTGGACGATTATTGACTAGCCCAGACATTATTTCTCGCGGATTTATTTACTTGCGCGACTCTGAAGAATTGATGAATATGATTCGCCAATACTTGAAGCAAAAAGCAGCACGTAGTTTCTCTGGCAAATATGATTTGGACGTAATCAAAAAAGAAATTAAAGATGAGATTACGCATATATTGTACGATCAGACTCGCCGAACGCCGATTGTCATTCCAGTAATAAATGAAGTTGGTGGCTTGAAATCTGTTAAATCGGCGGCTACGCCAACGCATTCTGCCGTGAAATCGCCAGCGCGTGGTAAAAAGCCTGCCTCAGACGAGCCAAAAATGACTCTTCCAACTGCTCCACGCCGTCGTTTCCCACAGCGCCAAGTGCCAGATACTGAAGCAAATGACACAAAAGCCAGAGAGCGACAGAATACTCGCCCGTACTAGGGTTCTAGATTGATTTTACTGGTGAATTATGCTATAATACTAAGCGTATTAAGTTGATTTTACATCTGTTAATAAGTATAAAATCAGTGTATAATAAAAACGATTATGGCAAAAAAGCGAAAGAGCACGAAAAAATCCGCACCAGCCAAGCCGCAGCATAGTTTGCCGGCGGGTTTTTGGTCACAAGTTGGCGCGGTGATGCTTATTCTTTTGTCGCTACTACTCGTCGTGTCGTGGTTTGGTGTCGGTGGTCCAGTTTTACAATGGATTGATATGGCGACCGTAAAAACTATTGGTTACACCGCGTATGCCTTGCCGATATTGCTGATTTATTTGGCGGTTGAGACTTTCCGAGCAGAAGAGAATCAATTACCTGCAGTGGTGAAATTTGCGGCAATTCTGGAAATTGTGTGGTTTTCTGGATTGTTTGGGTTAATGAAGACGGCTTCGCATCCGAATTCTGGTGGATTTGTGGGCGACATATTAAACACGGCAACCTTGAAAATGGTAGATTCGGCAATTGCGGTGATTATTTATTTGGTTTTGGCGTTTATAACAGTTTTATTTATTACTCAAACGTCACCGTTTACAGTTTTCAGTAAACTTTGGGAGATGATTAAGAGCAATACCAAGGAGGACGATGATAATCGTTCTGTTATGAAGAAGGCATCAATTGCTCAGCCGACGGAAGAAGAGAAAAAGACCGACTTGGGAGAAATTAAGCTAAACGCTGGTGTGCCAATAATTGATACAGCCAAAGAGAAAAAGAGCTTATTAAAGAAAGTAGAGAAGCCGGAAAAGGTCAATGAAGAACAGGCTTTGGTGGCAACTCGTGATCCTAATTGGGAGGCGCCAAGCTTGGATCTATTAGAGAAGAACGAAAGCGGTGCTGATGCTGGAGACACGCGCCAGAACGCCCAAATAATTCACGATACGCTGGCTGAATTTAATATTGAGGCGGCGATGGGTGACATTAATGTTGGTCCAAAAGTCACGCAATACACCCTAAGGCCACCAAGTGGGGTTAAGTTGACGCGAATTACGGCGCTAGAAACTAACATTGCGCTTAATTTGGCAGCACAAAGTTTAAGGATCGAGGCGCCAATTCCTGGCCAGCGAGCGGTTGGTATTGAGGTACCTAACCGTAAGGCTGCCGAGGTGCGATTACGAAGTACGTTGTCGTCAAAACAGTGGGCTGCTGCTCGTGATCCTTTGAGTTTTGGAATTGGTAAGGACATATCTGGTCAAGTTGTCGTGGGTGAGCTGGGGAAGATGCCGCATTTGTTGATTGCTGGACAAACAGGTTCTGGTAAGTCTGTTATGATTAATACTTTGCTATGTAGCTTGCTATATCGCAATAGTCCGAGTGATATGAAGTTGATTTTGGTTGACCCGAAGCAAGTTGAAATGGCGCCGTACGCTGATATTCCACATCTTCTTACGCCAGTTATTAATGAACCAGAGAAGACCATTTCAGCTTTGAAGTGGGCGGTGAATGAGATGGAGCGACGCTACAAATTGTTGGCGGGCGAGAAAATCCGCAATATTAAGGAATACAACAAGAGACTGCAGTCGCGCGCTAAGAAGATTGCGATTGCTGATGAAAATGGCAATGTTCAAGAGCATGAAGATGGATCGATGCCGTATATCGTGATTGTGGTGGACGAGATGTCTGACCTTATGATGATGGCTAAAAAGGATGTTGAGACGTTAATTGTCCGTTTGGCGCAGAAATCGCGAGCGGTTGGTATTCACTTGGTACTGGCAACGCAGCGCCCTAGCGTGAACGTGATTACTGGTTTGATTAAGGCAAACGTGCCGGCGCGAATTGCCTTTACGGTGGCTAGCCAGGTTGACAGTATAACGATTCTAGACCAATCTGGCGCTGAGAAATTATTGGGTCAAGGAGATATGCTATTTTACGTAACGAGTATGAGCAAACCAAAGCGTATTCAGGGTGCTTGGGTGACAGATGATGAGGTGAATAAAATTGCCGATCATTTGCGTATGCAGATGGCTCCGCAGTACAACGACGAAGTGGTGGCTCAGCCAGTTCAATTGGACGGCAAGGGTGGCGTCGTAATGGACTTGTCGGAAGGTGGTGACGATAAGTTTAAGGATGCGGTTCGTGTGGTGGTCGAGCGTCGCAAGGCCTCAACAAGTATGTTGCAGACACGTCTGGGAATTGGTTATCAGCGAGCAGCGCGAATTATTGAAGAGATGGAAGAGCGGGGAATTATCGGTCCGCAGAACGGCTCTAAGCCACGCGATGTTTTGATTTCTAGTCCAGAAGAGCTTGAGGAATTGCTGGCGGAATAGCGATTGCTATGATTTATCAGTGGTAAGATTGGCAATATTGGCTGTTTAGTGATATAATAGCAATTGAATATTAACCTAAGCTTGTGTGAGACAGCATAAGCATCCGTAAATGGATTCCAGAGGAGGAAACATGAACGAATACGAACTAACCGTTCTTATTCACCCGGATTTAGAGGCTAATCTAGATTCAGCGTTGGATAAGGTACGTGGTTTGATCACTGCTAACGGTGGTGAAATTACTAAAGAAGATAACTGGGGCAAGAAAAAATTAGCCTACACAATCAAGCGTGAAGATTTTGCAGTTTACGTTTGTTTTGAGGTTAAATTGCCGGCACCAGCTTTATTGAAGATTTCAAACACGCTTAATATTACTGATGAAGTTTTGCGTTACCTATTGGTAAAAACTGATGAAAAAACTCGTCAAGCATTAAGCGAGCAAAAAGCACGCAACGAAGAATCTGATTCAAGCGAATCAAGTAAATAAGCCTAACTACCGTAAGGTGAAAGAGGGGATAGAATATGGCACGAAGTATCAATCAAGTGATTTTGTTGGGTAGATTGACACGTGATCCAGAACAGCGAACAACTGCTTCTGGCAAGAACGTAGTTAGTTTTAGTATCGCTGTTGATCGACAATCTCAAGACGATCAGGCTGACTTTTTCAATATCACAGCCTGGGATAAACTTGGTGATTTGGTAATGCAATATCTAAGCAAAGGTCGTCGGGTTTTAATCCAAGGACGACTGCGACAGGATAGCTGGGAAGATAAGGATACTGGTAAAAGGCAGAGTCGAATTGAAGTTACTGCTTCGGACGTAACGTTCTTAGACGGTCCAAGCGGCGACAATTCAGGTTCTACAGTACCAAAGACTACTAAAAAAGAGGAAGTCGTAACGGAAATTGACGATAAGCCAATTGACCTAAGCGAAATTCCATTCTAATAAGGAGATTAAAATGGCACAATTGAAGAAAAATCCACCGATTATTTTTGACTATAAAGACGTAAAAACTTTGCAACGTTACATCAATGTTTACGGTCAAATCGAGCCAATCAGCAAGACTGGTTTGAGCGAAAAACAGCAGCGAAGCTTGGCAGTAGCAATTAAGCGTGCTCGCCACTTGGCTTTGTTGCCATTTGTTACTAGCAACTAGGAACGTTTAATGCGCAATATCTCGTTGCTATTACATATTTGGCAGCGAGATATTTTATTGGAAAGGAGAAAATATGTATCAGCCAACTGATTTGAAAAAGGGCGTAGTTTGTCAAATTGACGGCAAGCCATATCGCGTCGTAGAGTACGGCCAAAAAGTTATGGGTCGTGGCGGTTCGATTGTTAACGTGAAATTGAAAAACCTAATTGACGGAAGTGTTATTCCAAAGACTTTCAAGGGTCAAGAGCGAATTGAAGCTGCGGAAGTAAATAATAAAACTGCGCAATATTTGTATAACGACGGCGACAAGTTCTATTTCATGGATCCGACTAGCTTTGAGCAATTTGAGCTGGCTGCGGAAATCGTGGATGACGCTAGTAAATACCTGAAAGAAGGCGATGAATTAAGCCTTCAATTCTTCGACGGTCGAGTGATTAACGTTGAACTACCAAAGAATAAATATCTGGAAGTTACCTACACGGAAGATGTGGTTAAGGGTGATACGACTTCATCTGTGTTAAAAGACGCTACTTTGGAGACAGGGCTAGTTGTCAAAGTTCCAGCATTTATCAAGCAGGGTGATATTATTAGCGTTGACACATCCACTGGCGAATATCGCGAGCGAAAGAAATAGTCCTATTTAATGAAACAGCGATTAGATAAAGCTCTGGTCGAGCGTGGTTTGGCGACAACAAGATCTCAGGCGGATAATTTTATTCGCCTGGGCTATGTTTTTTTGAATAAGAAAATTGTCCAGAAATCAGGAACTATGGTATCTGATTCGGACGAGATAAAGCTCGAGAAGAAGGAAACTTACGTTTCGCGAGCTGGCTTAAAACTAGCAAGCGTGGCAGAGTATTTTCATCTTAATTTTCAGGATAAAACGGTCTTAGATATTGGTTCGAGTACAGGCGGATTTACTGACTATTCGCTGCGTCATGGCGCCAAAAAGGTATTTGCTGTTGATGTTGGAACGGATCAGCTCCATCCAAGTTTGAGGCCGAATCCAAAAATTGTTCTTCACGAAAAGACCGATATTCGTGATTTTTATGCAGAGGAGGCAATTGATATTATCGTGGGCGATGTGTCGTTTATATCTCTGAGGGAAATTCTGCCTCACGTGGCAGAGAATTTGATGAATAGCAGTACTGTTTTAATTGCTATGGTGAAACCTCAATTCGAAGCGGGGCGGCATCAGGTTAATAAGGGAATTATTAAAAACGATAAAGTTCGTCGACAGATTTTGTCTGACTTTGAAGATTGGGCAAGGAAATATTTTGTCGTTTTAGATAAAAAAGACAGTGAAGTAGCTGGCAGTAAGGGCAATCTCGAGCGATTTTACAAATTGAAATTAACTAAACGTTAAACCTAAATTCAACGACGTCGTTTGGCTGCATGACGTAGGTTTTTCCTTCGGTGCGAATTTTGCCGTTTTCACGAGCCTTAACTTCCGATCCCGCTGCGACTAAATCGTTAAAATCGACAATTTGTGCGGCAATAAATCCGCGCTCAAAATCCGAGTGAATAACGCCCGCGGCTTGCGGTGCAGTCCAGCCCTTGTGAATTGTCCAAGCGCGAACTTCTTTTTCGCCCGCAGTTAAGTAGCTTTGTAGTCCGAGCGTATCGTAGGCTGCGTGAATAAGTTTAGCGAGTCCAGTTTCCTTGACGCCGTAGCTTTCTAATAACTCTTTGGCGTCATTTTCAGATAAACCCTTCAATTCTTCTTCCAGTTTTGCGCAGACAAAGACGGTTTTTGCGGGACTTACGAGTTCGGTCAATTGGCTCTGTAGATCGGAATTGTTCAATCCTTCCTCGTCAACGTTAAATGCGTAAATGACAGGTTTGGCGGTAAGGAGGTGCAGATCGGAAATTACCTCAAAATCCACATCTGACAGGGCGGAAATTGGTACGCCTTTTTGTAAATTGTCGATTAAAGACTGTAGATATTCAACTTTTTGGCGAGCTTTTGGATTTGCTTTGGCTTCTTTTTGAAGCTGGGGCAGGCGTTTTTCAAGGGTTTGCAAATCAGCCAGAATCAGCTCGGTATTTATAACCTCAATGTCTTTCTTAGGATCAATCGGTGCTTCATCATGGCGCAAAATTTTTGAATTTTCGAACGCACGAACAACATGAACAATTGCGTCACACTCTCTGATGTTGTGTAGAAACTTATTGCCCAAACCTTCACCCTTAGATGCGCCAGCAACCAGCCCAGCGATATCGACGAAAGTGACGGTGGCTGGAATAATTTTTTGCGTATGATAAAGATCGGCTAAAATTTGCAGGCGATTATCTGGCACGGGAACAATTCCTGTGTTCGGCTCGATTGTCGCAAACGGATAATTAGCCGCCAAAATGTCGTTATTTGTTAAAGCGTTAAAAAGTGTCGACTTGCCAACATTTGGTAAACCAACGATTCCAATAGATAAACTCATATATTTATTATATCATCTGCGTAATCTTTGATATAATTGTAAGCATGAGAAGAAAATACTCATTGCCTAAGGTGGGCATGCTGGCAATAGTAGTGGCTTTGGCTATTTCGGTAACGGCTTTTTTTATCTATACGTATGCGGCGCCAAGTTCATCAAATTGGACTTTATGGGGTGAATCTTGGGTAACTAAGAATTTTAATTCGGCAGACGCTGAAAATTACGGCTCTGATTGGAAGAGTGGGCCGAATAGATTAAGGAATGTAAAGCCCGGCGATACTGTCGACTGGTGGCATGGTATTCGTGTTCAGAACGGTCCTACGGATGATGTTATAGTTGGTGTTCAACAAGATGTCTTTGATCTAAGAACGAATCAGCCAATAGATAGCGATACGAGCTTAAACGGGCGAGGCGCTTGGCATAGTGAACGTTCTGCGAAATTTGAGAATAAATCTAAATGGAGCGATTATGCTTGGATTCGTAAATATAACCCAGCGGATTATCTCACTACCTCTATGGAGGCGCTGAATGGTAAATCTCGATTGGAAGATCTTCATGGCGAGCTTGGAGAAAAAAAATTTATGTATACGCGAGTCATCAAGAAAGAGGATATGGGAAAGCGCATTTGTCAGCGAGTTTATTGGAGTAAGGGGAGTGCTCGATCAACTGCTGGTTGGACATATTCATCTTATGCTTGCGTTGAGGTGCCATATGATTATGATGTCGAACCTTCAGTGAACGTCAATTCAGATTACATTAACGCAGAAAGCGCCACTAGTGTTGATGGTATAAATGCTGGTTTAAGTAATAAAGGACCAGCTAAAACGCAAGGCTCTGCGTATGCGCTTGCTAGGTTTATTTCTCGGGACACAGAAGTTTCGAGTATGGATGGAACATCAATTTCATTAGCAAGCGGAACGACTCATGATTGGTCGTGTGCGGTTGTGCGATTGATAAAAGAGCAACATAGGGAGCTGAATATTGACGGTAGTACATGTAAAGAGATTATCGGCAATGGTGGAAATAACCAGCTTAATGTTGGATTAACGACAATTGCGACTAATGCTACCGACACGCTTGGAGGTGTGAAATTGAACTCAAATGACAGTTTATGTTATGTTGCGATGGTCAGTGGTTATAATGGTCTGGTTTCTTCGACAGATTTTAGGTATGCGATTAAGTGTGTCAAAACTTCAAAGAGGCCAAAAGTTCAGGTTTGGGGTGGAGATATAAAAACAGATAAAGATGTAATTACCAGTACGACATCTAATACTATCATTGGACCAGATAGTCAGACTATTGTAGACAAACCTACGATGCAATCAATGGGACTATGGGGTACGGGTTTAGATAGAAACGGTAATATTCTTAAAGGAGATAAGGTTGTTAATTCTAGTAATTATGGATATAAAGATGGTGATAAGTCGGATAAACATTGGTCAATAATTTGTTCGGAAGATTCATACGGAGGTAATGGCAATCAAAGGGCGTATAATAAATCCACCAATACAGTCGAAGATCTGCCAAATTGCCGAGGTAATGCGAATAACCTAACTAATGAATATGAAGCGAGAACTGCCGTAACGACTTGGTGGCGTGATGGAAGCGGACTTCATCAACGTGAGGGTTTTCTTCCGTGTGATGCTATAGCTGATAAAAACTTGGTGGGAAAGTCTCCAATTATTTCGAGTAGTCCATATTGTCATCAGGGTGTTTGGGATGAGATTCCGAATGCAAAGTGGATTAGTATTAATAGCTATGGACGTCACACTTATTCCGACGACAAACCAGACCCATCCATAAAAAAATGTCTTTTTGTCACTGATTCGAAGATGTTGGAGTGCGGAAATACTTATGTTTTTAGGTTAAAAAATGTTGAATTGAAAGAGTTAAAAAATGCTAAAAAATTGAGTATTAATTTTGCTGGTGCTGCCGATAATTATGTCAGAGTAAAAATAAACGGCTATGAAATGGATACCGTAGGAAATGCAGGAGGCACGTCTAGTGGTGTACAACATAAAGGTTGGGCGCTTCCAGGGTTTACGTCTGGTTCTCGATTTACTGCCGAAATGAAACCAGGTACTGTTTTGTATGGAGATGGAAATGTGATTGATATTTATGTTAAGTCCAACCCGTCTCATATGGGTTTGGTGATTAGTGATATATCGCTATCGTATACAATGGATCGTACTTATCAGAATATGTATGGCTCCTGGGGTGAATATGGAATTATTGCCAATGGTAATGCTGAATCAGCTTCAGGGGCTGGATTGTCATCATCATTTAATGGTCGCTCGGGTGTAAATCCACGCGATTACAACAAATTAACTTTTGCTAATACTCCAAAGTTTGGTAATTTCAGTAGCACCAGTTCAGTTCCAGACAATTTTACTTTACCGTCGGTTGGTGGGACGAGAGGTAATATCTCTGGCAATGTAGATGTGAATAGTCTAGCTTCGGGTGAATATAATGCTGGAAACGCAACCTTAACGGGGTCAAAATTAAGTGTAGGCAAGAGCATAGTCATAAGGTCCTCGGGCGTAGTTAGGATTTCGGGTGATTTGCTATACGCAGACACGAATGATGTGCGCCAATTGCCACAACTAATTATCTACGCGAAGAATATTATTATAGAGCCTTCGGTTAGAGAGGTGAATGCTTGGTTGATTACTCAGAAAGATGGATATGTTAGTACTTGTGGCGTAGTAATTCGCGCTGGAGATTGGCTGAGTGGAGTTTCTGATGTTTCTTGTGGCAAGCAATTGAAAATCAACGGGCCAATTAAAACTGGACAATTGTTCTTGCGGCGAACATACGGTGGAAAGCATGCTTCATCTGCAAAGAATGATCCAAATATGCATCCAGGAACTCCAGCAGAAATCATTAACCTAAGAGCGGATACTTATATTTGGGCTTACAATAATTACCGGAACACTGGCGCGATTAGTACGATGAATGTTCGTGAATTGCCGCCAAGATATTAAAAGTTTGCAAATTAAAACGCTAATGTATATAATTGTTATTAGTTATGAAATTAGCAAAAGGGTTGGGCGAATTCTTCGGACTGGACATCGATACGAATGCGGTGCGGGTGGTTCAATTGTCTCGTACTGGCACGGGATGGAGTTTATCGCATTACGGTTATACGCCAGTTGATTCTAAGATAACGAGCGGCGACTCTCCAGAGTCTAAGCGACGCTTGGGTGAGGCTATTATGACCGCCGTTGGTCAAGCCGGAATTAAGACGTCCAATGTAGCTGTCGGCTTGCCGTCAAATAAAACGTTTTCTACTATTATTGACGTGCCGAAAGTTCCTGAGCAAGAACTAAAGGCGATGATGAAGTATCAAATTGATCAATATATTCCAATGTCTTTGGATGAGGCAGAAGTTGACTGGGTGCTTTTGGGTGAAAGCTTGCACGCACAAAATCAGTATGAGGTTTTACTGACAAGTACAGCGAAGTCTTACGCAGAAGAGCGTTTGGAGCTGGTTGAAAATCTCGGCTTCAATGTGATTGCCGAAGAACCGAACGCTATTGCTATGGTTCGCTCTTTATCGGCTACCGATTCTCAGGATGCGCGTTTAATTATCAATATGGGCGAAAATTCAACGGATTTGGCGGTTGTTTATAACGGGGCGCCGCGACTTATTCGTATGATTCCAACTGGGCTTTCATCTTTGGTTCGATCGGCGGTTCAGAATCTCAGTGTACAGGAAGATCAAGCTCGTCAATTTATTTTGAAATTTGGTTTGGCGCCGGATAAATTAGACGGTCAAGTGTTAAGGGCTATTGATTCAACTCTCGATAATTTTTCTTCAGAGCTGGTGAAATCTATAAAGTTTTTCCAAACTCGATATCCAAGCGTGGCGGTTTCTGGAATTTTATTGTCAGGATTTGGTTCGGCTATTCCGCAGCTTGATGGATATGTGATGAATAAAACCGGAGTTCAGTCAATTACCGCAGATCCGTGGCAGCGCGTTCAAGTTTCTCAGTCAGATCAACAGCAATTGGCGCCGATTGCTTCAGAATTCGCTATTGCCGTAGGGTTGGCACAAAGGAGTAATATATCATGATTGAGATAAATCTTCTCCCAAACGTTAAGCGCGAGCTATTGAAGACTCGAGCTATGCGCAATCGGGTTATTTCGATATCGTTCTTGGTGGGCGGTGCTTCGATTGCGGCAGTAGTTGTTTTGGCATTGATTTTGGGTAGCCAGATTGCAGCCGAGGCGGTCCAGAACGGAGTTATTAAAGATAGGAACGACAAATTGATGGCGGTCGAGGATCTTAATAAGGTTGTAACGATTCAACATCAATTAACAAAGATCAATGAACAACATTCTGGAAAGAAGATTAATTCAAGGATCTTTGATGTTGTAACTGCGGTTAATCCAGTTGCACCAAATAATGTTAGTTTTTCGGATATAAAAGTTAATCCTGAGTCAAAAACTATTACTCTGGAGGGCAGTGCGGTTAATGGCTATAGTGCGTTAGAGACCTTGAAGAAAACCATCTTAAATACGAAGGTTCAGACTACTGACGGCGATAAAAGTTCCGAGGTTAGCCTGACTAAGGAGATAAAAGATGGCGATACTAGTTTTGGAGAGAACTCGGAAGGTAAAAAAGTGTTGCAATTCTCATTCTCGTTTGAATACGCAGAAGAATTACTAGCGCCTGCAAATAACGGCACAGTTTCCGTATTGACGCCGACTGGTAAGGTTGATGTTACAGATTCACGTCAGGGAATTCCGGATAGCTTGTTTAAGAGTAACTCGAAAAAACAGGAGAAGAAATAATGGCGACCGATAATAAAGAAGTTGCAATACGCAAGCGTCAACAGATTGATTCGTCAAAAAAGACTATGTTTATTTTTGTGGCTTCTGCGGCATTTTTGGCGGGAATTGCGCTTGTTGTGAGGATATTTTTGGTGCAACCAAATGTATTTCATTCGAAGATTCTTCTGGAGAAGCAAAATACGATTTCTCGCTTAGATAAAAACTTGTCATCAGTTGATGAATTAAAGAAGAATATCCGAGTTTTAGACACGAACACTGCTCTTAACTCTATAAAATCAAGCAGCGAAAGTAATGCTCTTCAGACAGTATTGGACGCGTTGCCAGATAATGCGAACGCCGACGCTCTTGGTGCTTCGTTGAAGAATAAATTTATCGACACGACTACTGGTGTGACTATTCAAAATCTGACCGTTGCTCAATCTGGATCTGATAGTGAAAGCTCTGGGTCAACATCTGAAAATGCCGTATCATTTACTATGGAAGTGAGTGGTCCAGCTGAAAAATTGAAAGAATTGTTAACTAAGTTAGAGGCGTCTATTCGAGTCATTGATCTAAAGACCGTGGAAATCCAGCGAAATGAGGATAGATTAAGCTTGGTGGTTCGAGGTGTTGCTTATTACGAGCCAGCACAAACAATACAATTAGAGAATAAGGTGGTTAAGCCATGAAGAAAACAGACATAGCAATGGTAATATTGATCGCGGGTGTGGGTGTGGCAATCGGCTATATTGTCGCCTCTAATATCTCGTTCTTAAAAGTCCCAGAATCTGGCACAAAAGTACAGACTATTCGAGAAATATCACCTGACGTCGAAAAACCAAACCCAGCGATTTTTAATAATAATGCGATAAATCCAACTGTTGAAATATTCGTAGGTCAAGATGCAGCCAAATAGAGAAGGGGTGTAAATGGCTTTACTGACGGACGACATCCAAGATAAGTTGATCGAGCTGCTCGTAAACGAGGGGCTTATTGAGAAGTCTGTCATTGATGATGCCTTAAAGCGCGCCTCTGAGAGTGGTAAACCTCTGTTTAGTTTGCTTAGCGAAGAAGGACTGCTTGATAATGAACTATTAGTTCATGGCGTGGCTCAAGTTTCGGGCGTGCCGTATGTCAATCTGTCGAATAGCGTTATTAGTCAGGACATTTTATCTCTATTACCGTCCGACGTTGCTGAGAGATTTATGGCTGTGCCGCTGGCCGAAGTTCAGAACCGATTAGCAGTAGCGATGATCGACGCAAATAATGTTCAAGCGGTGGACTATTTGTCGAATCGCATCCAGCGTCCGATAAAAGTATTCATGGCTTCAGAAGAGAGTGTTCGCCATGTCTTGGATCAATATAAGACTGACTTGTCATCTGTCAATGTGGCTGCACAGGCTTCGCAGGAAGAGTCTTTGTCAGAGGCTGGCAATATTAAAACGATTGTCCAAGATTCGCCGATATCACGGGCGTTGTCGACAATTTTGGAATACGCGGTAAAGAGTCATGCGTCCGACGTACACATTGAGCCATTAGAGAAGGCTTTGAAGATTCGTTGTCGTGTTGACGGTGTTTTGCGTGAAATAATGCAGCTCCCAAAGAGCATTGAGCCGGCGTTAGTCAGTCGTATTAAGATTCTTTCCAATCTGAAAATTGACGAGCATCGCATTCCTCAGGACGGTCAATTTGCGGTTAACGTCGCAGGCAAAGAAGTTGATCTTCGTATCGCTATCTCTCCTGTCGTTTGGGGTGAACAGGTGGTTATTCGTCTGCTTGATAAGAGTGGAAGTTCTTTCAATTTGGAAGATATGGGCTACGCTGGGCGTGCATTAAGAACGATCCGTAAGGGGATTAAGCGGCCAAATGGAATGATCTTAACGTCGGGTCCAACAGGTTCTGGTAAGTCAACGAGTTTGTATGCGTTGATTAAAGAGATTAAAGACGACACTGTGAATATTGTGACGCTTGAAGATCCGGTTGAGTATAAGATGGATGGTGTCAATCAGATTCAGGTGAATGCAGAAGTTGGATTGACGTTTGCTTCTGGACTGCGCTCAATTTTGCGTCAAGACCCAGACATTGTGATGGTTGGTGAGATTCGCGATAATGAAACAGCAAATTTGGCTATTCAGGCGGCTTTAACGGGGCACTTGGTTTTCTCAACACTTCACACTAATTCCGCCGCTGGAGTGCTGCCGCGTTTGTTGGATATGGGGATCGAGCCGTTTCTTATCGCCAGTACGGTTAATACAATTATCGGTCAGCGTTTGGTGAGGCGAGTGGCACGCCGTCGAGATATTTATCAATCATCGCCATTAGAAACGCAGGCAATTCGCGAGGCGGTTGGTGGATTATTGCCGCAAACGAGGGAACAGGTCGCTCAATACGCGCAAGACCTGGGATATGAAAGCTTGCCGCTAGCGACACAGACGTCGTTTGCCTTGGCAAAGGGAAAAGATACGCCACAAACTCCTCGCGGTTATGCTGGTCGAGCTGGTTTGTATGAGGTCATGGATATTACTGAAGAGATTCAGAATTTGATTGTTAAGCGCGCGACCTCAGCGGAAATTCAGCGAATGGCAATTCAACAAGGTATGATTACGATGCGTCAAGATGGTTATTTGAAGGCGTTGAACGGAATAACGACAATAGAAGAAGTTAATAGAGTAGCGGCGGATACCGCGTAAAAGGAGGAAACATGAATAATCAAGAATTGCGAATTGAGATTTTGCTGGAAGAAGTTGTTAAGAAGCGAGCTTCAGACCTTCATATTCAAGTTGGTTTGCCGCCAATGCTACGAATTGATGGTGCGCTTATGCCAGCCGCCGGAACTCAGCCATTGGATGAACCTGCCGTTGAGAGATTAGTGTTCCAGATTCTTGATGAAGATCAGCGTCAAATTTTACTAAAAGATAAGGAATTCGACTTTTCGTTTGCGTTTGGCACATTGGGACGATTCCGAGTTAACGCCTTCCATGAGCGTGGCAATTTGGCTGCAGCTCTACGTTTGATTCCAAATGAAATTAAGTCGGCATCTGAACTGGGTATGCCACCAGTTGTTAATACGTTTGCGGATTTTCCTCGCGGTTTGGTGCTGGTTACTGGTCCAACTGGTTCCGGTAAGTCAACGACTTTGGCGGCGTTGGTTGATAAAATTAATTCTGAGCGCTCACAGCATATTATTACCATTGAAGATCCTATCGAGTTTACTCACAAGTCGAAAAAATCAGTGGTAGTTCAGCGTGAAGTTCATTACGACACTTATTCATTCTCTGCGGCTTTACGCTCGAGTCTTCGCCAAGACCCAGATGTTGTGTTGATTGGTGAGATGCGCGACCTTGAAACGATTTCAGCAGCGATCACGATTGCCGAAACAGGACATTTAGTATTTGCAACATTGCACACAAACTCGGCGGCGCAAAGTATTGATCGTATGATCGACGTCTTCCCGCCGCACCAGCAGCCGCAAATCCGCGCGCAGCTCAGTAATATTTTGATGGCAATTTGCTCGCAGCGGTTAGTACCGGCAATCGGCGGCGGTCGGGTAGTATCGGCTGAAATTTTGATTGCTAATCCGGCTGTTCGTAACGTTATTCGCGAAGGCAAGACTCATCAGCTTGACGCGATTATCCAAACTGGTGCCGACCAAGGTATGCAGACGATGGATCGCACATTGGTGCAGTTGGTCCAAAGCGGCACGATTACTTACGATAGCGCGCGGGAATTCGCTGTTGACTTGACCGAATTTGAAAGGTTAATCAGGGGATAGTTAATGAAAAAGTTTACCTACGAAGCACGCGATAAAGCGACTGGTAACATTGTCAAATCGCTGGTTCAAGCTGAATCCGAGAGCGAAGCCGCTAAAGCGCTGACCGCTCAGGGCTATATGCCGCTATCAATCAAGGAAGAAGTCGAGGGCGGCTGGCTAGCGCGCTTTACCAACCGAATTTCTAGCAAGGATAAGATTGTTTTCTCGCGCCAGCTGGCAACATTGATCGGTGCTGGATTACCGTTGACGCAAAGCCTGCATACGGTATTTGAACAGACTGCCAACAAAAAAATGCAGGAGATCGTCCAAGAAATCATTGCCGACGTTGAAGGCGGTAAGACATTATCTTCGGCTTTTGGCAAACATCCAGAAGTGTTTAATAAAATTTTCATTGCGCTAGTTACCGCTGGCGAAGCATCAGGTACGCTTGATGATGCACTAAAGCGGATTGCCGACCAGCAAGAAAAGGATGCGGCAATGGTCAGCAAAATCCGCGGCGCTATGGTGTATCCTGGTATTGTCCTAGCGGTGATGGTTGCGGTTGGCGTATTTATGATGGTAACAATCGTGCCGCAGGTTGCCAAGTTGTACTCTGATATGAAGAAGACCTTGCCAGTTTTGACATCGATTTTAATCGAAATTTCTAATTTTGTGATTAATTTTTGGTGGTTGACCTTAATTCTATTGGCGCTAGCGATCTTTTTTGCGCGGCAATATGTTCGTACCGAAGCGGGTTCGCGTTTGCTGGACAATCTGAAGCTTAATATGCCGCCATTCAAAGGTATGTTCCGCCGTCTTTATATGGCGCGGTTTACGCGTATGGGACAGACTTTGCTAGTTACTGGCGTACCGATGCTGGATATGCTGGCTATTGCCGCTGAGGGTGTTAATAATGCTGTTGTAGCCGAAGAGATTACTAGAGCTGCCGGTAAGGTGCAGAGCGGTAAAGCACTTTCGGCTGCTTTGCAGACCGAGGATTATATTTTGCCGATGGTGCCGCAGATGATCAAGATCGGCGAACAATCGGGTAGGATTGACGAGATGATGGGCAAGACAGCACAAGCTTATGAGGACGAACTCGACGAAGAAATTCAAGCGATTTCAACAATGATTGAGCCGATTATGATGGTAATTCTGGCTATATTCGCTGGCGTGTTGATTGGGGCGGTATTATTCCCAATTTACAGCCTAGTCGGCAGCGTGCGATAGGTCTAGACAACTGAAAGGGCCTACGCTATACTGAATACAGTTGAGCATAAGTTCAAAGGGAAAGGTGGAACTAAATTATGACAAAACAACAGATTAAAGACCGTGGTTTTACAATCATCGAGGTCGTTTTGGTGCTGGCGATTGCTGCACTGATTTTCTTGATGGTGTTTATTGCGTTGCCGGCACTGCAGGCTAGCCAGCGCGATACAGCTCGTAAGAGCGATGTTAGTATCGTGTCAGCTGCCTACAATAGCGCAGTTGGTAGTAATCGCGGCACTACTTCAGTTG
>CALHQU010000037.1 GCA_938038145.1 uncultured Candidatus Saccharibacteria bacterium | reverse complement strand
GTGAGGCACATGCTCCTAAGGCATGCGTGTCTACCAATTCCACCACATCCGCATAACCTGATTATATCAAAACAAATTCTACTTATCAACTGTCCGCGCTTATGTTAAAATTGAAGTAGCATACTAAGGAGGATTGATGAATAAAGTTGCGAAATATTTGAATGAACATCTTAGTGGCGAAGTTGCGTCGCAGGATTTTGCATTGAGTCAAGTTGAGGTTGACAATGGACTTTTGGCGCGCCGACCAGAAATGATTGTCCGAGCGGCTAATATGAACGACATCAGGAAAGTGATGCGATTTTGTTCTCAATTGGCAGAGAAAGGTCATGTTCTACCTGTATTTGTTCGTGGTTGTGGCAATGATGAAACTGGCGCAGCGACGAATAAAGGTATTGCAATTGACGAAAAAACGTATATGAATCGTGTGGTTGGTATTGATCCTCGCCAGCAACTGATTCATGCTCAAGCGGGAATTTCTCTTTCGGCAATCAACGCAACTTTATCTACTCATAAAGGTTTGGGTCTGCCGCGAACTTCATATGTGGCGGAAGAAGGCACGATTGGTGGCGCAATTAACACAGCTCCGTCCGGAGTGTTATCTGGCGCGCATGGTCGTTTTGCTGACACGATTCAGCAGCTTGAAATTGTTCTAAGTAATGGCGACGTGATCCAGACTGGGCGCATATCTCGACGCGAATTGAGTAAGAAAAAAGGATTATCGACGTTTGAGGGCGAGATTTATCGAGAGATTGACAATTTAATCTCAGATAACGCCGAGCTGATTTCGCAAATGGATCCAGCTTTGCCAGATACGGTTGGTTATAGCGGGATTTCTCGGGTGAAGCAAAAGGACGGGTCGTTTGATTTGACGCCGCTGTTTATTGGTAGTCAGGGAAGTCTGGGTGTGATTTGCGAAGTTATTATGAAGGCGCAATTTATTCGTCCAGAATATTCAGTTGTTGCCGCATCATATAAAAAGTTGTCAGACGCGCAATCAGCCGTGGAATTAGCGATGAAAAATAAGGCATCGGCGGTGGAAATAATCGACGGGCGGTTCTTCCGTCAGGCTGCGGTCGTCGGTAAAGTTGTTGAGTGGGCGCCGAAAGAATGCTTTAAGGGCGCGGTGGTTTTGGCTATCTTTGATGACTTTTCTGACAGAGCGCGCAATAAAGCCGCGAAGAAATTGACTAGAAAATTGGAATCATCAGAAGCGATTGACATAAAAACTCTGCATTTGGAAGAGCAGGATTTGTTTAGTTTACACTCTGTTTTGGCTTTGGCGGAAACTCCGAGCGAGCCGCATATGATTACGCCGCGCGTTTTCTCTGGGATTTTAATGGCGCCAGAAAAGATTGACAGTTTCCTTAGCGAGTTGAAGTCGCTGGAATCTAAGTACGGCGTGGATTTGCCAGTTTTTGTTGATTTTTCAAGCGATTATATTTCTCTGCATCCGACGTTTGACAGTAAAAAGGTGAGTGAACGTCAGAAGATTCTTCAGTTGTTGGCGGAAATTTCTCAGATTGTTAATAAGTACGAAGGTTCTTTTGCGGGCTTTGGTGGTGACGGAAGATTGAAGGCTAACTTTATCTATAAAAATCTGCCAGATGATGAAAAGCAATTATACGCGAAGGTGAAAAAAATCTTTGATCCAGCTGGAATTTTTAATCCAGGAATTAAAGCAGAGGCTCAGCCAAAGGAACTGGCGGCGGAATTAAACGCGTGGTGTAAGCTGCGTAATCAAGCTTGATACTGGGTGAGAATTGGGCTATAATTGACGCGTAGCCCATGCGGATGTGGCGGAATTGGTAGACGCGCTAGCTTCAGGTGCTAGTGTACGCAAGTACGTGAAGGTTCAAGTCCTTTCATCCGCACCAAGAATTGAAATTTTTCACCATAAGAAAATCACCCATTCTCAGGGTGATTTTTAATGTCATAAGTCCATATTTCAAGGGATATATGACAAGCAGCCATAAAAAGAACGGCTCACGCTCATCATATATCCGAATGCTCAGTCGCTCTTCTGCGACTCAGCATCCTGCACCTGCTTTTCCAGGTACAGGATGACATTGCACAGGGTGCCATAAGCTCCACAAGCGAGGGTACGAGCCTCATTTTCCTCCAGCTTACCGATGATAAGAGGAGCAAGCTGCGACTTGGTGTAGTTAAGATTACGAAGAACCGATTTGGGGATCTCGATAGTAAACACTTCAGGGTCCACTTTTTCATCTTTCTTCTCATCCTCGCGGGTGCGCGATAGTATATTGTTCTTTAATATACGAGATGAGATTTCATTCCTCTTTCCATTTTCTCTAAAAAAGTAATAAAACCTCACCTCGTGTGTTTTGGCTGCTTGTCAAAGTTCACTTTCGGACAGGGAATTACTAAACTCATCAACGAAAGCTACTTTCATTTATACCACACTTGCGTAAAAAAGTCAATAGAATATGCTCAGCGTAGCTTGTCAGGACTTAAAACCTGAACTATAATTAGCTCAGTTGGCTAGAGCACACGATTCACATTCGTGAGGTCACAGGTTCGAGTCCTGTATTTCCCACTATTTCAGAATAAAAATCCAACCCCGCGGGTGCTCATACAAGTATGTTGCGCTACCATTCTAACTATTAGCAACTTAGGCTTCAGTGTATCCTCGAGAAAGTCAGCAACCTGTTTTGCAAGTCTTTCTTGAACCTGTAGTCATTTTCCGTAGGCATCTACTATACGCGCAAACTTTGATAGTCCTAAAATCTTACCGTCTGGCAAATAGGCTACGTCAACCTTGCCCATGAACGGCACCATATGGTGCTCACATTGGCTACTAAAATCTATATCCCTTATGTATATAAGATCTGTATACCCATCGCTGTCAAAAACTTTTGCGAAATTATTAGGTTCTAGATTGTTTAACAAACCTCTCTGGCGTGTCAATTAAGCCATCTCTGTTAATGTCTTCACCATTCTCTGATTATGGCGTCGATCAGTTTCGCCTCTGCTGAACTTATTTTTGCTGCAACCATTGTGCTAACTCCTTCCATACTACAGCTATCATGTCGGTCTTTTCATCGTCACTCATCTCAGCTATCGTCTTGTTTGCGCCATCAACTTTGAAATATTTATCGTAGTCACGACCATTCTCGCCGCGTGGTTCGCTGAGTAATTCACCATGCACTTTGTACGTAAACGTCTTGATTTCTAGTCCATCTAGATACGTAACCGTACGCTGAGTGTATGCACCTCTGTCATCTTTAAGCAATTTTACTATGTTTTCTATGCCGATAGTATCAAGTGCGTACTTCGTATAAACCCCTGGAAAACCTTTGAGGCTTTTGATGAACAGCCCAGAGTCCATAACAACCAGTGGACTCTTTAGTAGTTCGTAGTATTTTTGAGCTTTATCAATGGATACTTCTTCTTGGCTATCTGATTGAATTTCCGGTACATCAGGTAGCTCCCTGTCGGGAGCTGTGAGTGTTAGACCCGCCCCCAATAATGCCTGGTTTGCCCCAGCTAATTTATATTTGTTGGTTGTGGCGTAGGTTATATTCATAAAGCCCCTCCTTTATTGAATTATTCTTTTCTTTGCCATACAGCTCTTGCATAAAAAACATTCTTCATTACCACTAGTACAGGAATTAGTATTGGAACAGACCATGATCGTATCAGCAACGAGGGACAATAGACTCATATCTGGATATTCCGACCCCTCAGGAAGCACCTTTTCTGCGCCTATTATCACCGTTCGTATAGTCTCCTTGTTTGCTCAACTCATCAACAAAAGCTACTTTCACTTATATCACACTTGTATAAAAAGTAAATAGGATATACTCGGTGTAACTTGTCAGGACTTAAAACCTGAACTATAATTAGCTCACATCACGAGTTCGTTAAATAAAACGACAGATGTAATTACGGGAAATTAGCTCAGTTGGCTAGAGCGCACGATTCACATTCGTGAGGTCACAGGTTCGAGCCCTGTATTTCCCACCATTTCACGTTAGGTATAAATATGGAATCTTTTTACGTTACGTCAACTCATCTTGACATAGATATGGCGACTGAACCTCATCCGTCTGGGTTAGTTATATTCTCGCGAGAATTATCTACAAACGGGGAGCCGGCTGGACACATAATAATATCTCCCGAGAACCATCATACGGATATATACTGTGATTACCTTGAAAGAAATGAAGCTTTAGTAGCAGAGCGTAGACGCTGGGGGATAAATATTCGACAAGACAAGATCGTGAATTATTTCGTCCGAACAGAACCTGCTTATGGAATGTATATACCTCAGTTAGACGACATGCCGGACTATCCCGAACTGCTAATAGCCTGTACGAAGAATAAAAAAGCGAAGAGATTAGCCCATCAAGAATTAAGAGTAGACTCGACGCAAGTTAAATTGGCGACGCAAGCTCTCGGTATAGTAATGGCTGATTTAGATATTTTACATAGAGCCGACGGCAAAACTCGGCTGATAAATTTTCCAAAAGACCAACTTGACGAACAGCAAATTACAGTATATTAAAGTATTAAACACAACTTTCACTCTTTTTATTTTCCCCTTATCGTGGTAAAATTTTATATTAAGAGGAAGGTCTGTGCTAACATCAGACCATATTTTTATGAAGGACGCTAGCAAGATTCGAAACATTGCCATTATTGCCCACGTCGACCACGGCAAAACAACCATGGTTGACGGGCTATTAAAACAGTCGCGAACATTCCGCGACAACCAAGCCGAGATGAGCCAGGAATTGATTATGGATTCCGGCGATCAAGAGCACGAGCGCGGCATCACCATCACCGCCAAACAAACGTCAATTTTTTACGGCGACTATAAAATAAACATCATCGATACGCCAGGACACGCCGATTTCTCTGGTGAAGTTGAGCGAACTTTGAATATGGCTGACGGCGTTCTGCTGATCGTGGACGCGCAGGAAGGCCCGATGCCTCAGACCAAATTCGTATTAGCGAAGGCACTTGAACTGGGACTGAAACCTGTTGTGATTATCAATAAAATCGACAAGCCAGCCAGGCGAATTGCCGAAGTTGAAGACGAGTTGAGCGATCTGTTTTTGGAGCTAGCGACCGACGATTCTCAATTGCAATATCCAATTTATTACGCAATCGGACGCGACGGAAAATCATGGAAAGAAATTCCTGCAAACACCGACGAAGACGCGGATTTGACGCCAATTTTTGACGCGATTATTAACGACATTCCAGCGCCAGACGTGACAGAAGATGGCGCGTTTCAATTGCTTGTTACCAGCTTGCAATACGACACATTCCAGGGGAAATACGCGATTGGGCGAATTGCTCGCGGATCTGTTAAGCGTGGTTTGCAAGTCAGTTTGATGAAAAATGGCGAAGTTGCGAGCTCCGCACGAATTGAGAAAGTTTTTGGCTATCGCGGCTTGAATCGTGAAGAACTTGACGAAGCTTTTGCTGGCGACATTGTGGCGTTGGTTGGCGTGGCTGACGCGCATATTGGTGATACGATTGCCGACAAAGAACAGCCTGAAGCGCTACCAACAATTGACATTGAAGCTCCGACTTTGAGCATGTACCTCGGACCAAACACCAGCCCAATGAAAGGTCGCGAGGGCGAGTTCACTACATCCAGGCAAATTGGCGACCGATTGAAGCGAGAGCTTGAAACCAACGTGGCGCTACGCGTTGAGGAAAACGGAATTGGCTTTACGATTTCTGGACGCGGCGAATTGCATTTGAGCGTTTTGATTGAAACCATGCGACGTGAAGGCTTCGAGTTTGAAGTTGGACGACCGCAAGTTGTTACAATTACCGAAGATGGCGTCGAAAAAGAACCGATTGAAGAATTGCAAATTGAAGTCGGAAGCGAATTTATCGGTGCGATTAGCCAAGAGCTTGGCGCGCGACACGCCGAAATGAAATCCCAGGAAACGACCACCGCTGGCGCTGCTCGTTTGACTTACATTTTGCCAACGAGGGCACTGATTGGTCTGCGCAACATTTTATTGACCGCCACCAGAGGTACGGTGATTATGAATTCCCTGCCTCACGGATATCAACCGCTTGGCGGAAAATTGCCAAAGACTCGCAATGGAGTTTTGATTGCATTTGAAGCTGGCACAACAACACCTTACGCTTTGCAAGCAGCGGAGGCGCGCGGCGAATTATTGGTCGGGCCAGGAACGGAAGTTTACGCTGGAATGATTGTCGGAATTTATAATCGCCAAGAAGATATCGAAATCAACGTTTGTAAAGCCAAGCATTTGACTAACATGCGTTCCAAATCGTCGGATGGAACTGTGCAATTGACGCCATTTACGCAGTTTAGCTTGGAGCAATGTATCGACTTTATCGAAGATGACGAACTTTTGGAAGTTACGCCAAAATCATTACGACTTCGCAAGCGATATCTGGACGCAAACGAGCGAAAACGCGCCGCGAAACAATAATTGCGTTAACCATAAAATAACCGCCCCGTAATGAGGCGGCTATTTTTCATGTAAGAATCGGCTAATTGACAAGAGTTTCTTTGACCCGACGAGAAGCAAAGAAGTACAAGATTACCAATCCTTCTACTATTAGCATTGTAACGATTCCGGTAATAAATGCCGGAACCTCTACTCCCGATCTTCCAGATGCATATATAACTACCGCATTTGCAACATTACCCAATCCAGCTGTGGCGATCGTAGCAACGGCTAGCCATTTACCAAGACGCTTCTGCATCGTTATAAACACAACTGCACAAATAGCCAAGACTACTAGTACAGGTGAAAATATCAAAGAAATGACGTTCTCTGGCTGGCTAAGATTCATTATTGCCTGGAAAAACACTGCTGTATTGACAAGGCTACCGATAACGAAACAAACAACAAAGAACATTAACCAACCCTTAACACCCTTCAGAGATTCCGCCATCACGACATATTGCACTGGCGCTGCTTGAGGCTGTGCAAAATATTGCTGGCTGACCGGTTGCTGTTCATACGGCGTGTTCTGCGGTTGTGGTGCGGGACCGTATTGTGCGTTTGGACCAGGCTGTGGCGCATATTGCGGCTGCTGAGGTTCTTGTTTTGGCATATTAACTTCTCCTTTTAAGAATATTGATATGTCAATTATACCACATCCTTAATTTCCTCTGGTAAAAATCCTTTGTCATGCTTAAAGCCAGCTTGCCACTTGTAGTCCTTGTTATAGCCCAAATCTTTCATCAATTTGGTCGGAGCGTTCCTGAGATGCAACGGCACAGGAGAATTCGGATATTTGCGCGCCAATTCAAAAGCGCCGTACATTAAATCGGTAATTTCACGCGACTTCTGACTACGAGCCAACGCAATAGCGCAATGGAATAAATTATACTTCGCCTCCGGAAGACCGACGCGCTCGACAGCCTCAAACGTTGCAATCGCCAAGCTCAGCGCACCATTGCCCGCCAGTCCGATATCTTCCGACGCAAAAACCACCATTCGCCGAGCAATAAACTTCGGATCCTCGCCCGCGTCAATCATCCGCGCCAAATAATACGTCGCAGCCGTCGCGTCACTGCCTCTTAGTGACTTGATAAAAGCGGAAATCACGTCGTAATGCGAATCGCCTTTTTTATCATAGCCCGGAAGTCGCTTCTGAGCCGCCGCCTTAACCACTTCCGGCGTTACTTTTTCGTTAAAACTCAGCGCCAATTCCAAATTGCCCAGAGCCACCCTTGCATCGCCATCCGATAATTCCGCCAAATAGTCCAGGGCTTTGGGCGAAACTTGCTTAGACTTTTTCAGGACTTTCAGCGCTCTTTTTAATACGGATATAATCTCGTCTTTTGTCAATCGCTGGAGAACTAAAACTCGTGAACGTGACAATAGCGGCGTGATAACTTCAAAGCTCGGATTCTCGGTCGTCGCGCCAATCAAAGTAATTAGCCCACTCTCAACGTGCGGCAAAAACGCGTCTTGTTGAGCTTTATTGAAACGATGAATTTCGTCAACGAATAGAATTGTCCTGAGCCCCAAATTCCAGTTTTGGCGGGCGTGTTCAATTACCTGCTCAACGTCCTTTTTCCCGCTTGTAACTGCCGATAATTCGATAAACTCAGCCTTCACCTCGCGCGCAATAATCCGCGCCAACGTCGTCTTTCCAGTTCCCGGCGGACCCCACAATATCAAACTGACCGGCTCGCCATTCTTAACAATTCGCCTCAATAACTCACCCTCGCCAAGCAAATGACTCTGCCCTATCACCTCGTCCAGCGTCTGCGGTCTCATCTGTTCAGCCAGCGGCTGTCTACTATCACTCATACTTCCATTATATCGCGAAATCCATAAAGCCAAAAAGTCTCCGCCGTTACACTTTCCTCGCGCAAAATGCTACAATAGATCTATATAAATAGGAGGAAAAATGGGAGCATTTGTAGTAATAATCTTAGTATCTATCGGGCTTTATGTGCTTGGTGGCATTAAAATCGTCAATCAATATCAGCGCGGCGTGGTTTTAACGCTTGGTCGATTTACTGGTGTTCGCGAACCAGGATTAAGAGTTGTTATTCCAGGATTGCAGACGATGATGCTGGTTGATATTCGTTCAACTCCAATTGACGTTCCAAAACAAGAAGTCATCACCAAAGACAACGTCACAGTCTGCGTTGATGCGGTGGTTTATTTCCGAGTTATCAACGCGCCAAAAGCCGTGCTGGAAACCACGAACTATATTTACGCGACTAGTCAATTTGCCCAAGCAGCACTGCGTGACGTCACCGGTAACGTCGATATGGACGATTTGCTCGCCAAGCGCGAAGAGATTTCTCAGCAAATCAAGGAAATTGTTGACGCCGAAACTGACAAGTGGGGTATCGATGTCGAGAACGTTAAGATTCAGAATATCGAGCTTCCTGGCGATATGAAGCGTGCCATGGCCAAACAAGCCGAGGCAGAGCGCGAGCGCCGCGCTAACATCATCAACGCTGACGGCGAAAAAGCCGCAGCCGAAACATTAGCTCAAGCCGCCGAGATCTTAGCAAAAACTCAAGGCGCCATCAATCTGCGAACATTGAACACCTTAGAGCGAATCTCCACAGAGCCAAGCCAAAAGACGATGATGTTATTCCCTATCGAACTCATCGACGCAATTCGTGGCGGTAAGAAGTAATTTTTAAAACCATGTCAAACCACATGCCAACTAGACTACCTAGAAGCTACAAAGATATATATTATGACAATGAATTTAAAATTAGCAAAAGGTGGTATTACGAAGGCGAAGGTAGAAAGTATATATCAGGAAACCTGAACGACAGTTTAGAATTGGACTGTTTTATAAGTGATAACACTTTTGCTCAGAAAATTATTCCAGAAATTAAGTCAAGCAATGGCAAAACTACGATTAGACTGATTGACTGCATATGTCGCAATGCCGACGTGCTTAAAAACTTGTTAACGCCAGCGACAAAAAAGAGACAGATGACTATCACTCCCTTTTATGCAGTAATTGCAAAAAAAGATAGTCCAGATTTTAGGAAAGTATGGAATATAACAGGATACTTACCAGGGCTTGATCAATGGCTTGGGGTAAAACTGACAGATTTTGACTATGGTACGCTCAGTTTTAATAATGGGAAATATATACATAGTATAAAGCTCGATTCAAATACTATAATAGAAATTAGCAGCGAACTAATACCCGACTACAGCACTATACTCTCATATAGTCAGTTCACGATGCAAAATGAACAAAGAGTAACAATTAAGTTTTTAAACACACCTAAAGATTTTAAATATGGAATTTCTCTATTTTCACTGCTGGAAAATTTTTCAAGCTTTCTATTCTCTACGTCCTATCAAAATAGTATATTTACCTACAAACCAAACAATGATAATAGAAATAACATTACCTACGCAAAAGTGTTTGGTAGAAAAAATAATAAATATAAACCCTCTTGGGGTCCTTTATTTACAGTTAATGATTTAACAAACAAAAATATTGTTAAAGATATATTGATACAGTGGATATTTAACTATCAAAATATCCAAGAGTCAATTGAAGCCCTTCTAATTTATTTAGACAACAATATTAGTGATGATATGAAATTTATCTCACTTATTAGCTCACTTGAGTCCTTATATAGATATGTATTTAAAGAAAAGAAATACCCTAAAGATGAGTGGAACAATATCCGTCAAAATATATTAAGTTATATACCGGATAAAGAATATAAAGATATCGTCGAGAAACGCTTAACAGGTCCACCCGAGACTAGCCTCAGAGAAAAATTAAAAAATTTAGTTAAAATAGGAAACGATTATAATCTTTCGACATTTAATAAACCTGCAATAAACAAGCTGGTCAATACCAGAAACTATTATACTCATAGAGATAAGAGCCGTAATGAAAAAGTTCTGTCAGGATGGGAACTTACGCTGTCCAACGAAGCAATGACGGAACTAATAAAATTATTAATCTTAAAAATGATAGGAATTCCTGATTCTGATTTAAAGAATATTGTCAGCAAGTCGTACCGGTTTAATTTAAATATTAAATCAAAAAAACAGATACAATAAACCACAAACAAATCCTTATGTTTTATTTATCTGGTTGGTGCGGATGGGGAGAGTCGAACTCCCATCTCAACCTTGGGAAGGTCACATAATAGCCGCTATACTACACCCGCGCTCGATAAAATTATAACACCCTTGCCAGATAGCGACAACTTTAGTACAATTAAATAGCAAGTTTGTGGCTCTTTAGCTCAGTTGGTAGAGCAGAGGCCTGAAGAGCCTTGTGTCCCC